>CANFGA010000507.1 GCA_947446335.1 Oxalobacteraceae bacterium
ATGATCGACGCTTACCTCGAGTTGAAGATGCAAGACGTGCAGCGCATGCGCATGACGACCCATCCGGTCGAATTCGACATGTATTACTCCTTGTAATCTGTTCGTTGTAATCCATTCGCTGCAATCGGCTTTGTCGCACCGACAAGGTCGCTGCGGTGAATACCAGAAAACGCGAGGCGAGCCATGGCTCGCCTCGCGTTTTTCATGGTGCTGCCGATGCGCGATGTTGTATATTTGGAAGAGGGCGCGCCCGACAGGCAGGCGTCGCGGCGATCGCATGACAACTTGGTGGCTGAAGCATGAAACGAATGATGGGTGGACCAGCCGCACTGGCGCTGCTGGCGGCACTGTTGCTGAGCGCTTCTGCGCGGGCCGAAGGGCAAATCTATTTGTGTGTCTCGCCCGATGGACAGAAAGAATTGACGGACATGAACAAGAAGGGCAATTGCAAATTGCTCGACTTGCCGGGCGCGATCACATCGCCGCCGAAAAAGCCGGCATCCGCCGGAAACAGCACCTCCGGATCGTCATCCGGATCCCCGGCGCAGCCGCGCGCGGCAGCGACGTCGCCGGCGGACTTTCCCCGAGTCGACAATGCCGCGCAGAAAGCGCGCGATAGCGACCGGCGCCAGATCTTGCAAGACGAATTAAAAAACGAACAACAAAAATTGGCTGAATTGAAGAAGGAATTCAACGATGGCCAACCTGAACGGCAAGGCAATGAACGCAATTATGCGAGATACCTGGAGCGAGTGGAACAGATGAAAGACAACATCGGTCGGATGGAACGCAATATCGAGGCGCTCAAGCGCGAAATCGCGAACATCCGATGAGCGCATCCTTCCATCCATCGGAGCCCGGTCTGGCTGGCCTCGAATTGCTCGCTTCGGCAGTGATCTTGCTCGACGCCAGCGGGCGCATCAACTATGTCAATCCGGCCGCCGAGATATTGCTGGAAAATTCGCTGAAAGCCTTGTCGCACCAGAAACTGGCCGCGCTGTTTGGCAATCAGGACGAACTCGATCATGTTTTCTCGCAGGCGCTGGAACACCGCTTCGCCGACGTGCGGCAAGATTTGACGCTGGAGCGGACCGGGCGCGAACCGCTGCACGTGCACAGCATCATCAGTGCGCTCGATGATCCGCGCTACACGATCTTGATCGAGTTGCGCGAGAATGTGCAGCAGCTCAAGCTCAATCGCGAAGAGCGCATGCTCGACCAGAGCCAGGTCAACAAGGAGTTGATCCGCAATCTGGCGCATGAAATCAAGAACCCGCTGGGCGGCATCCGCGGCGCGGCCCAGTTGCTGGAACTGGAATTGCCGGCGTTGCACTTGACGGCGCTGCGCGAATACACCCAGGTCATCATCAAGGAAGCGGATCGGTTGCAGACGCTGGTGGACCGGTTGCTGGCGCCGCACCGGCGTCCGCACATCGTGGGCGACGTCAACATCCACGAAGTGTGCGAGCGTGTGCGCAGCCTGATCCTGGCCGAGTTTCCGCTCGGCCTGACCATCAAGCGCGACTATGATGCATCGATACCCGAGTTTCGCGGCGACAAGGAACAGCTGATTCAGACCGTGTTGAACATCGTCCACAACGCTGCGCACGCGCTGGCCGAGCGGATGCTGGCGGGCGATGCCGAGCTGATATTGAAGACCCGGGTCGCGCGCCAAGTCACGCTGGCCAAGGTCCGCTACGGCCTGGCATTAGACTTGCATATCATCGACAATGGACCGGGCATCTCGCCCCAGATCCGCGATCGCATTTTCTACCCTTTGGTTTCCGGGCGGGAAGGCGGAAGCGGCCTGGGGCTGACACTGGCGCAAACTTTCGTGCAGCAGCATATGGGCGTGATCGAGTGCGAGAGCCGGCCTGGATATACCGATTTCCGCATCGTTCTGCCCTTGCCTTGATCAGGCGGGCAGGCGGATGATTCATGATCGGATCCGATGAAATGAAATGCATATTGCAGGGCACACAAACAAATGAAACCAATCTGGATAGTTGACGACGACGAATCGATACGCTGGGTGCTTGAAAAAGCGCTGGCGCGGGAAAACCTCGCCACCAGGAGTTTCGCCAATGCGCGCGATGCAATCGCCGCACTCGAATTCGACACGCCACAAGTTCTGGTCTCCGACATCCGCATGCCGGGTGCTTCCGGGCTGGATTTGCTGCAGACAGTGAAGACCCGCTTTCCGGGTCTGCCAGTGATCATCATCACCGCCTTTTCCGACCTCGATTCGGCCGTCGCCGCATTCCAGGGCGGCGCCTTCGAATACCTGGCCAAGCCATTTGATATCGACAAGGCGGTCGAACTGATCCGGCGCGCGTTGGAAGAGAGCTTGCGCGAAGCCAGCGTCGAGTCCGGCCCGAGCGAGACGCCTGAAATCCTGGGCCAGGCGCCGGCGATGCAGGAAGTGTTTCGCGCCATCGGCCGCCTGTCGCAGTCGAATGTCACGGTGCTGATCACTGGCGAGTCCGGTACCGGCAAGGAATTGGTCGCCTGCGCGCTGCACAAGCACAGTCCGCGCGCACAGCAGCCTTTCATCGCCCTCAACACGGCGGCCATTCCGAAGGATTTGCTGGAGTCGGAATTGTTCGGCCACGAGCGCGGCGCCTTCACCGGCGCCCAGACCTCGCGCCGCGGCCGCTTCGAGCAGGCCGAGAACGGCACCTTGTTTCTCGATGAAATCGGCGACATGCCATTCGACTTGCAAACGCGCTTGCTGCGCGTCTTGTCGGACGGGCATTTCTACCGGGTCGGCGGCCATCAGCCTTTGAAAGCCAACGTGCGCGTCATCACGGCCACGCACCAGAATCTGGAGCAGCGCGTGCGCGACGGCTTGTTCCGCGAAGATTTGTATCACCGCTTGAACGTGATTCGCTTGCGCTTGCCCAGTTTGAGGGAGCGGCGCGAGGACATCCCCATTTTGGTGCGTCATTTCCTGTTGCAAAGCGCCAAGCAGTTGGGCGTCGAAGCAAAACGGATGAGCGAGTCGGCGATGCAATTCTTGAGCGGGCTCGATTTGCCGGGCAATGTGCGGCAACTGGAAAACCTGTGCAACTGGATCACCGTGATGGCACCCGGCCAGACAGTCGAGGTCAAGGACTTGCCGCTCGAATTGACGCAGGGACAGGATTTTTCCGTTCCGGCAGTAACCGGCAGCAACCCTGTGGTCCACGCCGCTGCCACGCCCGTTGCCGGTGCAG
>CANFGA010000508.1 GCA_947446335.1 Oxalobacteraceae bacterium
CATCACGGCGGCGATATGCGCATGGTGATGCTGGACCGGGATCGCCGGCACGCCCAGATCCAACGCCACGCGCTGCGCCAGGCGGGTGCTGAAGAAATCCGGATGCAAGTCGTGCGCCACGGCGTCGATACGGCCATCGGCCAGCGCCAACAGTGCCGCCACCGATTGTTCGAGCGCGATGCAATTGGCCGGATCGTCCAGATCGCCATGCAGCGCGCTCCAGTGCACGCGATCACCGTGCAACAGGCAGGCGGCATTCTTCATCCATGCGCCGCACGCCAGGATGGTGGGCGCCGAGGTGCGATCGGCGTTCACGCGGCTGCGGCCGATCCCGCGACCGATCCCTTGAGCACGGCCAGTTCGGCTTCCAGGATCGCGATGCGCGCAGCCACCGGATCGGACACTGCCGGTGCTGGCATGGCCTGAATCGCACCGCCCTGGGCAGCGATGATCCAGTCCAGCCAGGCATCCATCCCCTCCCCGCTGCCAGCCGACAATTGCAGCACCTCGATGTGCGGATTGATGCGCCGCGCATAGGCGATGCAGCGCGCGACATCGAACTGCAGATGGGGCAACAGATCGATCTTGTTGAGCACCATCAGGCGGGCGGCGCCGAACATGTCCGGGTATTTCAGCGGTTTGTCCTCGCCCTCGGTCACCGACAAGATGACGACCTTGGCGGCCTCGCCCAGATCCCACAGCGCCGGGCAAACCAGATTGCCGACATTTTCGATGAACAGCACGCCACCGTTCTTGCCTGCCGGCTGTGGCAAACGTGCCAGCGCCGCGCCCACCATCTGCGCATCGAGATGGCAGCCTTTGCCGGTATTGATCTGGATCGCCGGCGCGCCGGTGGCGCGGATCCGGTCGGCATCAAAGCTGGTTTGCTGGTCGCCTTCGATGACGGCCACCGGCAAGTTGCCGGCGCGCTTGCGCAATGCGGCGATGGTGGCGCACAGCAGCGTGGTCTTGCCCGAACCTGGGCTCGACACCAGGTTCAGCGCCAACGTGGCGCGCTCGGCGAAGCGTCTGCGATTGCTGCTGGCATGGCGATTGTTTTCTCCCAGCACATCCTGCTCGATGCGGATCGCGCGCGCCTGGCTCATCCCCGGCACCGAGACGCGGGCCGGTCCGGCGCCATAATGCAAGTCGCCGCTGTGGCCAGCGATGACGAGAGGCACATCGTCATCCGGGTGCACGTGTTGTCCGGGTCCGTGCCCATGTTCATGACCGTGGGCATGACCGTGTTCATGATCGTGACCGGCGACAGCCGGTGCTGCTCCTGTATTCGCACATCCGCATACGACACACATGATTGGTCTCCTTTTGTTCGTTTCGTCATCTTGCGAAACGCAGTTCAAATGTCATCCACCATCATCTCGACGACCCGCAATTCGGTGCCGCTGGTGGGTTGCAACTGGTAATCGCCGCAATCTGGACAAGGGTCGCCGCGCGCTTGCATCGCCACCGTGGCGCAGCATTGCATGCACCAGCCTGCTGCAGGGGGCGTATCGATGTCGATGCGGGCGCCTTGCAAACAGGTGCCCTGCGCCATCACGTCCAGCGCAAAACGCAAGGCGCTGACCTCGACCCCGGCCAGAGCACCGGCTTCGATCCGCAGCACCGTCACGCGCGCAAAATGCTCGCGCGCGGCGGCCGCTTCGACGATCTTCAAGATGCCGCCGGCCAGACTCATTTCATGCATCGTCTCGCCTCCATGTCAGCGTTGACCCCGGCATCGAATCGATCGCCGTAGCCAGGTGTTGCAAGTGCACAAGCAATTGCCCGATGCGCAATTATTATTAAATTAATGCAACTTTCATGCCATCGTTGGCAAACAGCAGATCTTGCAGCAAACCGGCGCTGCACTGTCAACTTGCTTGTCATCGAGCGCATGCATCCGGGATAGCCGAAATATGACTGACCGGCTGGCGCAACAAAGTGGAAACTTGCCATCCACCAGCCCTCGTTGTGCAATGCAGCAATCAGACTGCGATCACAGGCGGCCCTTGCCACCGGTCTGTATGTAAGCGAGCAATTCGTTTTGCTGGCGATTGATGGCAGTCAGAGTGCTGTGGACGCGCTTGATGACCGCGCGCATGAAATTGAACACCAGTTCGGGGTGATCCTTGATCAGGGGGAAAATGTCATCCTGGTTGAAACTGATGACGCTGGCATTGCCAAGCGAACGCACGGTGTCGGGGTGGCCGGAGCCATCGATGAAGCTCAGTTCACCCACCAGGTCACCCTTTTCCAGTATGTGCAACACCGTTGTTCTGTCCTTGTCCTTGACCGCGCTGGTGATCGCGAGCCGCCCTTGCGTGACGATGTAAAAACAATTGGTCGACACGCCTTTTTCGCACAGCACTTCATCGTCTTGCAGATCGATTTTTTGCGCCGCGCGCTGGGCGAGGATGGTGGCGCCTTCTTCGCCGATGTATTGTCCTATCGGTGCGCTGCAGATCAATGCCGCGAGTTCCTGGGTAGTTGCTTTCACTGTGATGCTCCTTGTTTTTGATGTGAGATGAGATGGAGGTACGATTGATCAGGGGCCGATCGATCAAGCCAGCGCCAGCGCTTGCAACTGTGCGCTCGCCAGCGCCAGATTGTGCTGTGCCCGCGCCGTCAAGCCGATTTGCAACTCCCACTCGTAGCCCCTGATCGCCAGCACATGGACTTCGGGTATCCGGTCAAAGCACTGGCCGCAGGTGGCCATGATGGTTTCGATGCTCATCGCATGCGAGGTGAAGCTGAAATCCATCTTCGGCTCGGTCTTGTAGAGCCGGAAATGGGCCAGCGACGCATCCCTGGAGGCATCGATGAACAAGACCTTGCGCTTGTGGCTGATCAAGTCGGCATCTTCCAGGTTCAGTTGATAGAATTTGACTTTTTCGGCTCTGGCACACAGCGCGTTGCTTTCCAGCCAGTCGATGAATTCCCAGCCCAGGCCATCATCCTGGCGCCCGATGTTGCCGATGCCATAGATCAACGCCTCGGCATCGTCGAAATAATCGAGCGACAACGTGGTTGCCAAGTCAGTTGCGCAGTCAGTTACCACTTCATTTTCTGCGTTCATCGAGTGTCCTTCCTTGCGCATCGACCAGCGTCACTTCGAGCGGCATGTCGCCCAGCGCATGGGTGGCACAACTGAGACAAGGATCATAGGCGCGGATGCCGACCTCGATCGCGTTCATCATCCCTTCGGTGATCTCG
>CANFGA010000509.1 GCA_947446335.1 Oxalobacteraceae bacterium
CGCATATCTTATCGGGTGCCATCATGGACCCGCGCGCACTGACCGAACTGATTCCGAACTGGAAAGAACTCGGTGCGCCCCTGAACACCGAGGTGACCGAGGATCGCATCTTGTTCCTGACCGAAACCAAGGCCATCAAGACCCCGAACTTCATGGTGCCGGCCTGCTTTGAAAACCACGGCAATTACATCGTTTCGCTGGGCAACGTGGTGCGCTGGATGGGCCAGCAAGCCGAAGCGCTGGGCGTGGACATCTTCCCTGGCTTTCCGGCTGCAGAAATTCTGTACAACGAGGATGGCTCGGTCAAGGGTGTCGCCACCGGTAACCTGGGCGTGAAGCGCGATGGCGAGCCGGGCCCCGACTTCCAGCTAGGCATGGAATTGCACGCCAAATACACACTGTTCGCCGAAGGCGCGCGCGGTCACCTGGGCAAGCAATTGATGGTCAAATACGACCTCAACAAAGACAAGGATCCGCAATCGTACGGCATCGGCATCAAGGAACTGTGGGAAATCGATCCAGCCAAGCACCAGGCCGGGCTGGTAGTCCACACCACGGGCTGGCCACTCGATAACAAGACTTACGGCGGATCGTTCCTGTATCACATGGAAAACAATCAAGTCATGGTCGGCTACGTGGTCGGCTTGAACTATGAAAATCCCTACATGTCGCCGTATGAGGAATTCCAGCGTTACAAGACCCATCCAGAGATCCGCACCTTCTTCGAAGGCGCCAAACGCATTTCGTACGGCGCGCGCGCGATCACGGCCGGCGGCTTGCAATCGCTGCCGAAACTGGTATTTCCGGGTGGCGCTTTGATCGGCTGCGATGCGGGTTTTCTGAACATGAGCCGCATCAAGGGCAGCCACACCGCGATCAAGAGCGGCATGCTCGCTGCCGACGCAGCTTTCGATGCGATCGCCGGACAGCGTCAACACGACGAGTTGAGCGCTTATCCGGTCGGCTTCGAAGCTTCCTGGCTGCACGAGGAATTGCATGTCGCGCGCAATGTCAAGCCATGGCTATCGAGAGGATTGTATCTGGGCAGCATCATGACCGGCATCGACCAGATATTGTTCCGCGGCAAGGCGCCGTGGACCTTGCACCATAGCCACGCCGATCACGAATGCCTCAAGCCTGCGGCCCAGTGCAAACCCATCGTCTATCCGAAACCGGACGGAAAAATCACTTTCGACAAGCTGTCGTCGGTATTCATTTCCAACACCAACCACGCCGAAGACCAACCGGTGCACCTGACGCTCAAGGATGCCAGCGTTCCGGTCAACATCAACCTGGCCACGTATGCCGGCCCGGAAGCGCGCTATTGCCCGGCGGGAGTCTATGAATACGTGAAGGCGGACGATGGCGCCGATCGTTTGCAGATCAATGCGCAAAACTGCGTCCATTGCAAGACGTGCGATATCAAGGACCCGACCCAGAACATCGTCTGGGTCACGCCCGAGGGTGGTGGTGGCCCCAACTATCCGAACATGTAAGTATTGAACCCGGCGGCGCCCGGAGGGGCGCCGCCGGCGCAACGCATCAGTAGCGGCGCTTGACCGGGGTCTTGCTGCGCCTGCTGCCGAACTGATGGCCCACCACCAGCATCGAAGTGGCGATCAGGCTGCTCAGCCCCAGCACCAACTGGATCAGGGTATCGTCGGGCAAGATCCACAGCGACGACTGTGGCGCTTCTACCCTGGCCGCGGCCGAGATCAACGGCGCCACCCATTGGGCCTCGGCCGTCAATTCCAGGATCACCGCACCGTCGGTGCCCGTTTGCAAGAAAATCTGGCCGCCTTCGTTCAAGCAAAAACAGATGCCGCAACCGGTTTCGGTCAAGCGCATGTTTTCCTGCATGCTCTGATTGTGCTCGGCGATCCACAGCTCAACATCATAGGGTGTTTCAAGATGCTGCCACGGGCGCGGGCGAAAGCGCGGCGTCGGTGCATCGGTTGGCACATTGCTTGGCAAATCAGTTGCTGCGTTCATCGATGCCCAGCCTAGCCTTTCCAGGTCCGGTTCAAGCCGGTGTCGACGTGGATCCAGCCGCCTCTGGCACCAGGACGGTAATAGAATCCGACGCCGCCCTGACCAAAACTGCGCACCAGACTGCCCAGCACTTCGGCGTTCAGGTTCACGATGCGAATATCGGCGGCGCGGCCCTGGATATGCAGCGACTGGCGCGCAGCCGGCACACCCGCTTCGATCAGGCGCGCATTCGATGCCGGCGAGCGGTAGCCGGACAGGATTTCGAGCGGATTGTCGATCCCGTAACGGGCCACGAAGGCTTGCGTGCCCCACAAGGTTTCGAGCAGCTTGGGATCGATGGCCGTGGTTTCCTTGCCATTGACGTCGCGCAGCAAATGGCACAACTCCTGGTAAGCGGAGTCGACCATGACGCCGTCTTTCCAGTACAGCAATTTGGCTTTTTCGCGGCTGGCAGGTCGGATCACGTCCAACGTGCGCGGCTTGAGCCAGAATTCAGGATCCAGCGCTTGCGCGTCGAAGATATCGGGCGGCGGTCCGAGATCGAACTTTTGCTCAGGAACAAAAATGGATGGATGCGTGGGCGCGAAGGCGACCGTTTGCGGCGTTGCAGCCGAAGCAACGACCGCTGACGGGCGGGCGGCGCAACCGACGAGCGGACCGGAGATGGCACCCAGGGCGGCCAAGCCCAGACCATGCTGTAAAAAATTTCTGCGCGATGCCATAGTGAGCTCATTAAATCGAGGGCACCACTATAGCGCATCGCAGGCATCATCGACAGGGCACAACGGGCCAGATAATCAACTTTTACTGATAAATCAACACAAGTTGATCATCTTGCGTCAAGCGTCTGGCGTTGATGACCCTGCATTGCAGTTGCAAAACCGGGCGCGCCGGGTATCGACGCCAGGAGATAGCGGCTTCCAGAAAAAAATCGTTTCAACCCCGTACGGCGACTTGACCTTGCCCGATGCAATGAAGCCGCAACTGGCATAAAAATGGGCCGCCGTGGCGGTGCTGTGCAATTGCAGCGACTTGATGCCCCACTCCATCGCCTGCGCTTCGATACGTGCCAGCAAGGCCTTGCCCGCGCCATGGCGCAGCGCTTCGGGCAACAAATAACAGAGCGACAGTTTGCCGGCGCGCGTGAGCAAGGCAATGCCGATCAGCACGCCATCCTCGATCGCAACGATGGAGAAATTGCGGGTGGATGCAAACCACGAA
>CANFGA010000510.1 GCA_947446335.1 Oxalobacteraceae bacterium
CGAGGCGGCGCGCGCCGGCGAGCAAGGGCGCGGTTTCGCGGTCGTGGCGACCGAAGTGCGCAACCTGGCGCAGCGCTCGGCCGCTGCGGCCAAGGAAATCAAGACCTTGATCGGCGACTCGGTGGAAAAGGTCGATGCCGGCGCCAGGCTGGTCGATCAGGCTGGTGTCACGATGGAACAGATCGTCAAGAGCGTCAGGAGCGTCACCGACATCATGGGCGAGATCACCGCGGCCAGTCTGGAGCAGACCTCTGGCATCGAACAGATCAATCAGGCGATCGCGCAAATGGATCAAGTCACGCAACAAAATGCGGCGCTGGTCGAAGAAGCGGCGGCCGCTGCCGAAGCATTGCAAGACCAGGCCGACAATCTGGCCCAGGTGGTCAGCGTGTTCAAGCTCGATGGGATGCATAACGCAGTCCCGACCTCGGCCAGAGCAGTTGCCAGAAATGCTGTACCCATCCAGGTTGCCGCGCGGGCACGCGCGAGCCAGCCGCCGGCCAAGCGCATCGCCGTGACAGCGAAAGCCAGTTCGAACGATTGGGAAGAGTTTTAGCGCGGTCCAATCCAACCATCCCTGAATGGCCATCAGCGGGGGCAAGCAGGGGGCCGCCTGTTGTCATCGTCATGGGCTCTGCGTGGCGCTGCTATTTACTGGGGAACAGAGTGCCTATCGGATCTCGGGCGGCTGCTGGTAATCGGATCTGGCCTACAAGCAAGCACAGCCCGAGTGCCAGCAGCGGCAAGGTTGCCGGAACCTCGATCGGCACCGCCAGTGGCTGCGCTAGCTGAACGGCAGCATCGGCGGAGGTGGCAATCGCAAGCGCAAACCCGGGATGCGCACCTGAGCCGACGATTCCGGTATAGCCTGGAATGCTGTCGTTGAAAAAAGCATGAAACGAGTGGTTCCAGTCCGACAAGCCTTGCGAGCTCAAGCCCGCGTTCAGCGCAAATGCCGCTGCGCTCGCTTCGATGGTCGGCTTGTCATCGTTGCCGCTGTAGCTGACCTGACCGCTCAGTTCAGCACGCAAAAATGAATCCTGATTCATCCACCAGTATGATCCGTCGAACTCGCCATCCAGAAATGACACGATGCCCAAGCCATTGCCATTGGCGGCCCAGTTGATCGCGTTGACGGCGTGTCCGAGTGCTCCATCCCAGCAAGCCGGGGCTGTGATCGCGGGCGCGCATGTGTGCAGCGCAGTGTTGCCTGTATTGCCGCGCACGGCGTGAAAGTCAGCATCTGAACCAGTGATGAAGGTGCGGTCTCCGCGCGCGGCGGCGATCTGGGCCTGGTTGCTTAATATGCCGGTGTAATTCGGCGTGGCCAGAGCGGCGCCGGGAGCTCCGGTGCGGAAGGCTTCGCCGCTTTCGATGACGAGCACATCGTAGGTGGAGAAATCTGGCGTGGCACTGCCCGGATCGAAGTAGGTCAGGTTCCAGCCCTGGCCTGTGCCATATGGCAAGGTTTGCACCGTCCCAGCCAGCAGCCCTATGCTGGTCCGATACTCTGAAGAGGGATCGGCATAGGTATACCAGAGGACGTTGAGCGCAGCCGCTTGTGCGCTTGATGCCATGCCGGCACTTGCCGCCAGTACGGCACAGATTATCGAGCAATGCAGTTTGATCATGGCAACTCCAGCGAAGGGTACTGGCAGCAGCCAAGCAAATATCCCGCCATGGCATTGCTTGCCTCGTAACTGGGCCCTGATTTGGGAACTGTCGGTTCAATTTGTAAAATTTTCCGACATCGTAATGCGGGCTGCGGCAAGGGCAATGGGGCAACCGCCCCGCTTGCCCTGTTGATGTTATCGCTGGCTGCACAATGCGTCTAGTAAGGCAATACTTACATTTTAATTCCGATTTTCTGAATAGTGTTTTCATTTTCCCCTATATTTTTTACCCAGCTATTTGGTCATACTCGTTCGGGAAAATTTCGGATCAGTTTGTTTTCTTTGCTGCGGATTTCAAGGGAAACCTGGCAATCGATCTGCGCTGAAATCTTGACAAGTTATTTTGCCATATGAATATCAAAAGAGATAAAAATGAATGCATTTCATGACTTGAAAATTTTCTCGAAACTGATGATTTCGTTTCTTGCGGTATTGGCGATGACGGTTTTGATCGGCGTATTTTCAATTGTTCAACTTGCCAGCGTCAACCAGACTTCGACCGACATGGAACTGAACTGGATGCCCAGCGTGCGCGTGGCATCGGAAATGAATATCAATATTTCCAATTACCGCATCGCCGAACTGCAGCACATATTGTCGAACGACGATGCGGAAATGGCATCGTATGAAAAGGACATGACCAACGTGCTGCTGGCATTTGAAAAAAACCGCACCGATTATGCCAAGCTGATTTCTTCGCCTGAAGAACAGAAGCTGTATGATCAATTCAATCAAAACTGGAAAGAATATCTGGTCGAGCACGACAAGTTGCTCGCATTATCACGCGCCAACAAGAACGATGAAGCCAAGGCGCTGATTCGAGGCAATTCAAAAATCCAATACGATGAGGCTGGCAATGACTTGCTGGCGCTGGTGCACCTGAACGTCGAAGGCGGCAATGTGGCCAGCGCCCTGGGCGATGTCGTGTATGCGCATTCCCGGCTGTGGATCATCGCCCTGTTGCTCGGCGCGGTGGCGCTGGGGATCGCGCTGGCGGTCTTCATCGGGCGCATCGTGTCGCGCCCTCTGCAGCAGGCGGTGATCATCGCTCGGACGGTGGCCGAGGGCGATCTGACCAGCACCATCAATCCCGCCAGCCGTGATGAGACCGGCCAGTTGATGCAGGCGCTGAAAGACATGAACGACAGCCTGGTGCGCATCGTCGGCCAGGTGCGCAGCGGCACCGACACGATTGCCACCGCATCGAGCCAGATCGCTTCCGGCAACCTGGACCTGTCGTCGCGCACCGAGCAGCAAGCCAGTTCGCTCGAAGAAACCGCCTCGTCGATGGAAGAATTGACATCGACCGTGAAGCAGAATGCCGACAATGCGCGCCAGGCCAATCAACTCGCTGCATCCGCGTCCGAAGTGGCGCTCAAGGGCGGCACCGTGGTAGCGGAAGTGGTGGCCACGATGGGTCTCATCAATGCCTCGTCGAGGAAAATCGTCGACATCATCAGCGTGATCGATGGCATCGCGTTCCAGACCAATATCCTGGCGCTGAACGCGGCGGTCGAAGCGGCGCGC
>CANFGA010000511.1 GCA_947446335.1 Oxalobacteraceae bacterium
GCCAAGCCAGCAGCAGTCAAGGCGGTCGCCGCCAAGGCTGTTGCCAAGCCTGCACGCAAGGCGGCAGCCGAGCCTGCAGCCGTCGCTCCAACAGTAAAAACGGTGCTGGCACCGGCTGCAGCGTGGCCATTTCCGACCAGTGCTGCCGTCAAGCCAGTGTCGAAGGCCAAGGCTGCGGCGCAGAAAAAAGCGGATGCGGCTCAGGCAGCATCCGGCGCGCCCGCACTGAAAACGGTGCTGGCGCCGGCAGCGGCTTGGCCGTTCCCGACCAGCACGCGTCCAGCCTAGGCAAGTTTGCCCGGATGATGCAATGCCGCTGTGCGAATTGATCGCACGGCGGTTTTTTTTGGAGAAGCGTCGTGCTCAGTATTTTTACTTTTATCATCGATACCATTGCCAGCGTGCTGGGTGGCATCTTGTTGTTGCGTTTCTGGATGCAGGCGATCCAGGTGCGTCCGCCGTCCCAGGTGTCGCAATTTGCGTTCAAGTTGACCGATTGGCTGGTGCTGCCTTTGCGCCGGGTCGTGCCCGGCGTGCGCGGCTACGACTGGGCCAGCTTGCTGGGCGCTTTTCTGGTGATGCTGGTGGCGAGCATGCTGTTGCTGCTGCGCGGCCTGCCGTTTGACACCGTGTTGCTGGTCGCCGTGCGGCGCTTCCTCGATGCGATCCTGTTCGGCTTCATGGCGCTGTTGATCATCGAGGCGATCTTCAGCTGGGTCAATCCGCAAGCGCCGCTGGCGCCGTTCGTGCGCGCGCTTAACGAGCCGGTGCTGCGCCCGGTGCGCCGCGTGGTGCCTCTGGTCGGCGGTCTGGATCTGTCGCTGCTGGCGGCGTTGGTCTTGCTGCAAGTGGGGCAAATTATCGTTGGCATGATCTTCGGCTGAGGCCGAAAGTTTCATGCACAGCCCTGCATCAAGGCAGGGCTGCAGCACTTCAGTAACGGTAGCCGAACGCCGCTTCGAAGCGGGTGGCGATCTGTTCCAGCGTCAAATGGTGGTTTTGCGCGCCCTGGCGGGCAATCTTGATCGCTCCCATCAGGCTTGCCAGACGACCCGTGGTTTCCCATGTCAACTTGTTGACGATACCGAACAGCAATCCGGCGCGGTAAGCATCGCCGCAACCGGTCGGGTCCAGCACCGCGTCGGCCTTGACGGCGGGAATGTCGATGCGCTTGCCTTCGGTATAGATTTCCGAACCGTGCTCGCCACGGGTGACGATCAACGCCGTCAGGCGGCTCGCGATGTCGACCAGCGTCAGGCCGGTACGCTCCATCAGCATTTCAATTTCATAGTCATTGGCGGCGACGTAGCTGGCCTTGTCGATCAAGTCGATCAATTGCGCCGCGGTGAAGCGTGGCAATTGCTGGCCCGGATCGAACATGAACGGCACGCCAAGCGCGAAGCAATCTGCTGCGTGCTTGAGCATCCCTTCCTGTCCATCGGGCGCGATGATCGCGATTGCGACCGGGCCGGCGTCGGCCACATTGTTTTCATGCGCGAACGCCATTGCACCCGGATGGAAGGCATTGATCTGGTTATTGTCGGCGTCGGCGGTGACGAAGCATTGCGCCGTGTAGCTCTCAGGCTTGATCAGGATGTTATTCGTTGCGATCTCCAGTTGCTGCAGACGCTCCAGATATGGGCCGCTGTCTTGCCCCATCACACCCATGATGCGCGGTTCGCCGCCCAGCAGCTTCAGGTTGTAGGCGATGTTGCCGGAGCAGCCGCCAAATTCGGTGCGCATCGTCGGCACCAGGAAGGAAACATTAACTTTGTGCAATTGATCGGCCAGCAGGGATTCGCCGAAGCGGCCCTCGAATTGCATGATGGTGTCGAATGCGAGCGATCCGCAGATCAGGGTGGTCTTGGTCATGGCGAGGGATTCTATGGGTAAAAAACAGCAATATGATAACCCGAGGCATTGATCCGGGTTAATTCGAAATACAGTTTCAGCGCTTGCTCGGAACGCGCAGCAAAGCCGGGATGATCATCAAGCTGCGCTCCGAGGTAGTCGCGCGGCGTGAACACGCGGCGCAGCACTGCCTTGTCGGCACCATCGGTCAAGATCAGCTCGATGTGGGGCCAGGCTTGCACGGTCGAACTGTTATTGTGCAGCACGCTCGCATACGAAAACGTGCCCGCGTTCAGCGTTTGCAATTCGCCCAGTTCGATGGCGATCGCCTTGATTTGCATCGGCAGCGTAATGCGGCAGCCCAGCATGCTGCAAAGTTCAGTCAACGCCGGTTTCAGTTGCGGCGCGTGCGCTGCCAACTGGCTGCCGAATGTCATCGTACCTTGCGCCAGCAAGGCCAGCAACAGCAGCAGCGCGCCCAAGCCAGTGAGCCAAGCTAGCGCCTTGCCATGGCGTTGCTTGCGCCGGCCTTGCGTGACGAATTCAGGTTCTGCGTCATCGGGTTCGGCCTCGGTCTGGCTTTCAGTCTCAGCTTCAGACTCAGCCTGGTATCTGGCCGCGGTCTCGGCCCCGTATCTGGTCTTGGCCTCGGACTCAGATTCGATCTGGTGTCTGATTTCAGGCGTGTACTTTGGCTCGGGGCTCGCTTCGGTCTCGATCGCATGCCTGATCTCGGTTTCTGCCGATGGCACATGCGCGGCCTCAGGGACGGGCGCGGGAACCTCCGGTGGTGCCGGCGCCATCAGCCCGGCTTCGCGCTGCAGGCGTGCCTGATCGGCTGCAGTCAGCGCGGCGAGGTCGATCCAGTGGCGCTCCGGCGGCGGTTTTGACAAGAAGTCGGACGCCGGTCCGGATGCCGGTGTTGCTGCCGGTTCGGCATCGAGGTCAAAGTCGAGATCGAGATCGAATTCAGGCTCGGATTCGAGGTCAGCCTGATGGTCAATCTGGTGGTCAGTTTTTTCTTGCGCGGTTGCCGATGCGATGTCCGGCGCCGCGAGGTAGTGCAGGGGGAGTTCGGGTGGCAGCGCCGCTTTGGCGCTGTCGGCCGGCGGCGCTGCAGATGTTGCCGGAGTTTGCTGCGCCGTCACTGGATCGATCAAGCCGGCATTGCCGTCGAATGCCTTGCTGCAACGGCCACAGCGCACTATGCCGCCACGTAACTTCAACTGGTCGGAGGCGACCCGGAAGATCGTGCTGCAGTACGGGCATTGGGTGGCGAGCGCCATCGCGGCAATGACACTCAGGTCGAAGGCAGGTCGCTGATCAGGCGTCCATGCAGC
>CANFGA010000512.1 GCA_947446335.1 Oxalobacteraceae bacterium
CCGATGGCAGCGACAAAGCCTGGCAGCAATATTGGGCCAAGAATCCGGTCAAGGCCTGGACCGGCGGCAACCTCGCTGCTGGCCGCACCGCGTTCTTCAGCCTGACCGACGGTCGTTTCCAGCCATCGTTTGCATTGCTGCCTGAGCAGCGCGAGCGCTTTGAAGCGATGCTCCAGGAATTGGTCGATTGCCGGCTGGCTGCGTATGCCACGCGCCAGCCCGCCACACCGGTCCCCATCCCGGGCAACGTCATCGCGCTGCGGCAACCTGCGCCGGAAGGAATCACCCTGCCCTACTTTGCGAATTTGAAAATTGCCTGCGGACACTTCAAGGCCAGTGCCAGCGACGCCATCGAATACCGCACCATCGGCGCCAGCCACGGCTATCTGGACCCGGAGCGCCATGTGCTCGCGCGCGCATCGGGCAATTCGATGAACGGCGGCAAGCAACCGATACAAGATGGCGATTTTCTGCTGCTGGAACTATTGTCGCCTGCCAATGCCGGTTCACTCACCGGCGCCGTCGTCGCGATCGAACGTGACGACGGTGCCGGCGACAGCGAGTACCTGTTGCGCAAAGTCCTCAAATCGCCCGCTGGCGGCTACGTTCTGCGCGCCAACAACCCGGACTACGACGATATCCCTGCCACCGATGAGATGCTGACCAGAGCCAGACTCAAGGGCGTGATCAGCCAGATGGAAATGGCGGTTGGCATGGCTTTCCTGCGCGAAGAAGAATAGCCGCCAAAAAAACTGGCGCAAGAAAGCAAAAAGGGTTACCAGCCGAAGCTTGTAACCCTGATGTACTCAATTCTGGTTGCGGGGACAGGATTTGAACCTGTGACCTTCGGGTTATGAGCCCGACGAGCTGCCAGACTGCTCCACCCCGCACAAGAATTATATGCGAGATACCCCCCTTGGCGCAATAGCTATCTTCGATTGATGCCAAAAACCGGAGTCAGGGGCTGGCCAGGCGGGTCAACGCATCGCTTCCCGATTGACGCGGCTCCCTTCACCGCAGGCCGGGCAATCGGTGTAAAGTGGTGGCAGTCCGACTCTTCTGATAATTCCATGAAATTTTGCTCCGAATGCGCCCACGCCGTTGAACTGTCGATCCCGGCAGGCGACAATTTGCCACGCTTTGTTTGTCCCAATTGCGACACCATCCATTACCAGAACCCGAAAATGGTGGTCGGCTCGATTCCGGTATGGGAAAAGGATGGCAAGCTGCAGATCTTGCTATGCAAGCGCGCGATCGAACCGCGCTACGGTTACTGGACCTTGCCGGCGGGCTTCATGGAGAACAATGAAACCACGGCCGCTGCCGCAGAGCGCGAAACGGTCGAGGAAGCCGGCGCCAATATCGAACTGGGCAAACTGTTCAGCCTGGTCAATGTCGCGCACGTGCATCAGGTGCATCTGTTTTACCTGGCGCGCCTGAAGGATCTCGATTTCGCCGCCGGCATCGAAAGCCTCGATGTGAAGATGTTCAGCGAGAGCGACATTCCGTGGGACGATCTGGCATTTCCGACGATACGCAAGACGCTGGAACTGTTCTTCGCCGACCGCGCCCGAATGCAAGATGCCGCCGGCAGCGCTTCTAGCCCAGTTTCCGGCGCCTATGGCTTTCATACGCACGACATCAAAAGCCCGATGGCGCACCCGAAATAAAGCGCCTGGTCGATGATCCCCTGGCTCGATTCAAGCACGCCGTTTCCCGATGTCGCCGATGCGCTGACCGGCGCCGATGCGCCAGGCCTGCTGGCGGCGGGCGCTGATCTGTCGCCGCAGCGCCTGCTCGATGCTTACCGGCACGGCATCTTTCCCTGGTTCTCGGAAGGCCAGCCCATCTTGTGGTGGAGCACCGATCCACGCATGGTACTGATGACGGCCGATTTCAAGATTTCCGACAGCCTGAAAAAAAACTTGCGCAAGGTCGCGCGCAGTGCGGCCACCGACGGGCGCTGGCAAGTACGCTTCGACAGCGCCTTTGAAGCGGTGATGCGCGCCTGTGCGGCGCCGCGCAAGGACGGTCACGGCACCTGGATTTCAGAGCAAATCATCGACGGCTACACCGGTCTGCACCGCCAAGGCTACGCGCACTCGTGCGAATTGTGGCTCGATGGCGAACTGGTGGGTGGCGCCTACGGCGTGTCGATCGGCAAGATGTTTTATGGCGAATCGATGTTTGCGCGCGTCACCGACGGCTCCAAGATCGCCCTGGCCTATCTGGTACATTTCCTGCAAGGCGAAGGCGTGACGATGATCGACTGCCAGCAAGAAACAAAACACCTGGCCTCGCTGGGCGCGGCGCCGATTTCGCGCGCACAATTCCTGGCGCATCTGCAGTCAAGCATTGGGCAAACGCAAATAAGCGCCTGGAAACCGCTTGCGCCCTGCGTTTGAGCCCGATCCATGGCGCCGCCAACATACTGAACATGCGATCACGCGCTATGATCGAGGCGGACACACCGATGGCCGATGAGACCACCACCACTCGCGGGAGAACTGCATGAGTCAACTTAATGAATTGCCATTCTCTGCGCTGCAGTTTTACACCACGGCGCCCTACCCTTGCAGTTATCTGGAACAGCGCCAGGCGCGCTCCCAGGTCGCCACGCCATCGCACCTGATCCATGCCGATGTCTACTCGGAACTGGTCAAGAAGGGCTTCCGGCGCAGCGGCGTGTTCACTTACCGCCCTCATTGCGACGGTTGCCAGGCTTGCATACCGGTGCGCGTGGTCGCCGCCGAGCATGCGCCAAGCCGCAGCCAGCGCCGGGCTTGGGCCAGGCATGCCGATCTGAAGGTCAGCGTCGCCGAATTGTCATTCATCGACGAGCATTACGCGCTGTACCTGCGCTACCAGAGTTCGCGCCATGCGGGCGGCGGCATGGATCAGGATAGCCGCGACCAATATGCGCAATTCCTGCTGCAAAGCCGGGTCAATACGCGCCTGGTCGAGTTCCGCGACCCGGGCGGCGTGTTGCGCATGGTCAGCATCATCGACATGCTGGCCGACGGCTTGTCGTCGGTATATACCTTTTTCGATCCCGACCTGGCCGGTGCTTCGTTTGGCACCTACAACGTGATGTGGCAAATCGCGCAAACGCGCGAACTCGGCCTGGCCTACGTCTACCTCGGCTACTGGATAGAGCAGAGCGCGAAAATGGCTTACAAGATCAACTTC
>CANFGA010000513.1 GCA_947446335.1 Oxalobacteraceae bacterium
CGACACGATACGCGCCAAGACCGGCTTGCCCGTCGATTCGTATTTTTCGGCGACCAAGATCCGCTGGATCCTCGACAATGTCGCCGGTGCGCGCGAACGCGCCGAGCAGGGCAAGCTGGCCTTCGGCACTGTCGACAGCTGGCTGATCTGGAATCTGACCAAGGAAAAGCTGCACGTCACCGATGTCACGAATGCGTCGCGCACGATGCTGTTCAACATCCATACGCTTGAATGGGATGACGAGTTGCTGAAAGCGCTGGACATACCGCGCAGCATGCTGCCCGAAGTGCGTTCGTCGTCCGGCGTGTATGGACAGACCAAGACCACGCTGTTTTCGACGTCGATCCCATTGGCCGGCATCGCAGGCGACCAGCACGCCGCGCTGTTTGGCCAGATGTGCACCAAGCCGGGGATGGTCAAGAATACCTACGGCACCGGCTGCTTCCTGGTGATGAACACCGGCGACCAGCCGATCGAATCGAAGAACAATCTGGTCACGACGATTGCGTGGCAAATCGGCGACCGGGTCACTTACGCGCTCGAAGGCAGCATCTTCATCGGTGGCGCGGTTGTCCAATGGCTGCGCGACGGCCTGGGCGTGATCAAGAGCGCCGGCGAAATCGAGGCGCTGGCGCGCTCGGTGCCGCATTGTGATGGCGTCTACATGGTGCCAGCCTTTGCCGGGCTCGGCGCGCCGCACTGGAATGCGCGCGCCCGCGGCACGCTGTTCGGCATGACGCGCGGCACCACCTCGGCCCATATCGCGCGCGCCGCGCTCGACAGCATCGCTTACCAGTCGCTCGACGTGCTGCGCGCGATGGAAGCCGATCTCGGCAGCAAAATCACCGAACTGCGGGTCGATGGCGGCGCAGTGGCAAATGACCTGTTGATGCAATTTCAGTCCGATATCCTCGGCGTGGACGTGGTGCGTCCGCAAATCACCGAGACCACGGCGCTGGGCGCAGCTTACCTGGCCGGTCTGGCAGTCGGTTACTGGAAGGATATCGGCGAGATACAGGATCAATGGAAGCTGGAACATCGCTTCACGCCGGCGCTGGACGCCGCCGCCGTGCAAACCCACGTCAAGGGCTGGAAGCGCGCGATCAACGCGAGCAAGGCCTGGGCCGATGCAGCAGAAAGCACCGGCAGCTCGACATGAGCCCGTGGCTGGCCGAATTCGTCGGCACTGCCTTGCTGATCTTGCTGGGAAATGGCGTGGTTGCCAACGTCATCTTGCAAAAAACCAAGGGCCACGGCAGCGGCCTGGTCGTGATCGCCCTCGGCTGGGGCATGGCAGTCTTTGTCGCCGTGTTGTGTACCGCTGCCGCCAGCGGCGCGCATCTCAATCCCTCGGTGACGGTGGCGCTGGCGGTGGCTGGAAAATTCCCCTGGGCTGAGGTGCCAGGCTATGTCGCGATGCAGATGCTGGGCGGCATGATGGGCGCCTTCCTGGTCTGGGTCGTCTACCAGAAGCATTTCGAAGCCACTCCGGATGGCGATACCAAGCTGGCGGTGTTTTGCACCGGTCCGGCGATCCGCGGCACCTTCGGCAGCTTCACTTCCGAGGTCATCGCCACCTTTGTTCTGGTATTCGCGGTGCTGAACATGGTCGCCTCCGATACCGGACTGGGCGCCATCAGTGCGCTGCCGGTCGGTCTGGTGGTGCTGGGCATCGGCGTCTCGCTCGGCGGCACCACTGGCTATGCGATGAGTGCGGCGCGCGATCTTGGTCCGCGCATCATGCACGCGCTGCTGCCCATTTCGGGCAAGCGCGACAGCGACTGGCGCTATGCCTGGGTGCCGGTGGTCGGTCCGCTGCTGGGCGCGGTGCTGGCGGCGCTGATGGTGCGCGCCTACTGAGCGGTTGATGTTGCCGGCGATCGAGGATGCGCCAGTTTGCCCCGCCAGTCGGGCCAGGCTGGCGCTGCGGCGCTATATACTGCCACTCCGCCATCGATAGTTGACTCCCATGACCCCGATCCGCTGTGCCTGGGCCAATCCGGCCAATGCGCTCTACCTCGCCTATCACGATACCGAATGGGGCGTGCCTTGCCACGACGAAAACCGCCTGTTCGAGATGCTCAATCTCGAAGGCGCGCAAGCCGGCTTGAGCTGGCAAACCATCCTGAACAAGCGCGCCCGCTACCGCATCGCCTTCGATGACTGGGATGCGCACAAGATCGCCGCTTATGACGCGACCAAGGTCGCGTCCCTGCTGCAAGACGCCGGTATCGTGCGCAACCGCCTGAAGGTGGCGGCGGCGATCACGAATGCGCAAGCCTATCTGCGCCTGTGCGATGAGGGCAGCAGCCTCGACCAATTCCTGTGGGCCCATGTCGACGGCCAGCCCTTGGTGACGCGCTGGCCGGGCGATGCGCCGCCGGCCACAACCAAGCTGTCGGACCGGATCTCGAAAGAATTGCGCCACCGCGGCTTCAAGTTCGTCGGTTCGACCATCGTCTACGCCTACATGCAGGCGATCGGGATGGTCGACGACCACGCCGCAGCCTGTTTTTGCGCATGCCAGGCAGGCCGGTCTTGAACTGGAGTGCTCAGCCGCGCGCGGTGATGCTGGGCATAGGCGCTGGCGCGGCAGTGCATTTTGTTGCGGCATTGGACGCCTGGAAAACGGATCCGCTGCGCCCGCTGCAGCTGCATTACCTGGCCATCATGGATCTTGCCAGCCATGATGGCGCCAGCCAGGAAGTGCCGCCGTCGCTGCGCGCAGTGTGGCCTCTGGCGCTGCCGGGATGGCACCGGATTGTGTTGGAGTACGGTTGCGTCACGCTCGATCTGATGTTCGGCGCCCAGGATGCCTGCCTGGCCCAGGTCGATGCGCGCATCGATGCATTCTGGCTCGATGAGGCAGCTTTGACTGGTTCAGCCACCCGGTTGGCCCGGCTGGCTGCGCCCGGCGCGACGCTGACGGCAAACCCGGCACAGGCGCCGGCGCTGGCTGCGGCCGGTTTCGTGTTCGATTCGCCCATGGGGAACGATGATGCACACGCAATCTTCGCCGGCCGCCAGCCCAGATCGCCGCCACGGCAACCCGAGCCGCGCCATGCGATCGTGATCGGCGCCGGGCTCGCCGGCGCTTGCGCATGCGAGCGCCTGGCTGCGCGCGGCTGGCAAGTGACGCTGATCGAGCGCCACCCGCAAGCGGCGATGGAAGCGTCCGGCAACGTGGCC
>CANFGA010000514.1 GCA_947446335.1 Oxalobacteraceae bacterium
ATCACCCGGCTCGGCATTGCGCGCACCTTCCAGAATATCCGCGTGTTCAAGGAAATGACCTTGCTGCAAAATGTCGTGGTCGGCATGCATGATCAGCTCGACTATGGCGTGGCCGGCGTGCTGCTGAACCTGGCGTCGTTTCGCCAAGCCGAGGCCGCGGCCCGCGAGCGCGCGCTCGAATTGCTGTCCTGGGTCAGGTTAGAGCACAAGGCGCATGCGCTGGCCGACAGCCTGTCGTACGGCGAGCAGCGCAAACTCGAATTTGCACGGGCGCTGGCGACCAAGCCCAAGCTGTTGCTGCTCGACGAACCGGTGGCCGGGATGAATCCGTCGGAGAAGACCGAACTGATGGCCGAGATCATCAACATCAAGCAGCGCGGTTTCAGCATTTTTCTGATCGAACACGACATGCGTTTCGTGATGGGCTTGTGCGACCAGATCGCCGTTCTCAACTTCGGCAAGATCATCGCGCAAGGCGGGCCCGATGAAATCAAGAACAATCCCGAAGTGATCGAAGCGTACCTGGGCAAGGAGGACGTGGCATGAGCGAGATACTGCAAATTGATGATCTGGCCGTCTCTTACGGTCATATCGAAGCGGTCAAGGGCATCACTCTGACGCTGGGTGAAGGCGACATCACCGCCCTGGTCGGCGCCAATGGCGCCGGCAAAAGCACATCCTTGCTGGCGGTATCGGGTTTGCTCAAACCGGTGCGCGGGCGCGTGCTGTTCGATGGCGTCGATCTCTTGACCTTGCCGGCGCACAAGATCGTCAGCCGCGGCGTGGTGCAAGTGGCTGAAGGGCGTGCGATCTTGACGACGCTGACGGTGGGCGAGAATCTGGCGCTGGGCGCCTATACCCGCCGCGACAAGGCCGGGATCGCCCGCGATCTGGCATGGATACTGGCGCTGTTTCCAGTGCTTGAAAACCGCATCGATGGTTTGGCCGGCAATTTGTCGGGAGGCGAGCAGCAGATGCTCGCGATCGGGCGCGCCTTGATGGCCAAGCCGCGCGTCTTGCTGCTGGATGAGCCGTCGATGGGTCTGGCGCCCTTGATGGTGCAGGAAATTTTCCGCGTGCTCAAGGAAATCAACCAGACCGGCTTGACGATCTTGCTGGTCGAACAGAACGTGCGTCAGGCGCTGCGCATCGCCCATCGCGGCTATGTGCTGGAGACCGGCAAGATCGTGCTGACCGATAGCGGCGCCAATTTGCTCAATAATCCCAAGGTATTGGAAGCCTATCTGGGCGGTTGACCATGATTTTGCTGCGCTGAGCCACCGCGCCTGGCACGCAAAGTGGCAACCGCAGCGGTGGCGCAGAAAAATAGTGGCGCGCGCTCTGGCATTCGTTGCAATAATGAAGCAGCGAATTTCACCAGGAGAATGATCAGTGCCCCGTTTCTTGCATACCGCCGACTGGCAAATTGGCCGTCAGTACAGTCAGTTCGCCGTTGATGATGCCGTGCCGCTGGCCGAGGCGCGCCTGCTTGCTGTCGAAACCATCGCGCGCCTGGCCAGCGAACATGCAGTCGATGCGGTGCTGGTGGCCGGCGATGTGTTCGATGCACAAACCATCGGCGAGCGCACAATACGCAAGATGTTCAATGCGATGCAGGGTTTTTCCGGCCCATGGATTATGATTCCTGGTAATCACGATGCGGCGCTCACCGAGAGCGTCTGGACCCATGCCCGGCGCTTGCATGCGGTGCCGGCCCATGTGCATCTGGTGCTTGAAGAGAGCGTGCTGGACTTTGGCGCGCTCGGGTTTGCGGCACTGTGTGCGCCATTGACCCAGCGCCACACTTACAACGATCTGACCGAGTGTTTCGATGGCGTCGAAACGGCGGCCGGCTTGCTGCGGATCGGACTGGCCCACGGCAGCATCCAGGGCATACTGGCTGCCGACATCGATTCGGCCAATCCGATCGCGCCAGATCGGGCCAGCCTGGCCCGGCTTGACTATCTGGCGCTGGGCGACTGGCACGGCTGCAAGCAGATCGATGCGCGCACCTGGTACAGCGGAACCCCCGAACAGGACCGCTTCAAGGGCAATGCGCCCGGCTTCGCGTTGCTGGTCGAGATCGATGGCCCAGGTTGTGAGCCCGTCGTCACGCGCCTGGCGACTGGCAAATACACGTGGCAAAGCTGGGAACAGTCACTGACCGTTGCCAGCGATGCCGATGCGATGATCGCCAGGCTCGATGCCGTGGAGGGCGGCGATGTGTTGCAAGTGATCTTGACCGGGCAGCTTGACCTTGCCGGACTACAAAAATTGCGCGCCGCGATCAGCCGCGCCGCAGCCAAGGCGCGCAGCCTGCACGTGGAGATGGCCCAATTGCGGCTGCTGCCGACCGAAGAAGATATTTCCGCCTTGAACGCCGACGGCTATCTGGGCGAAGTGATCGCCCACTTGCGCGAGCGGCAAGTTGGTCAAGCTGGCCAGGACAGCGCCAAGGACAGCGAAGTTGCGACCCATGCATTGGCACTGTTGACGACGCTGCTGGCCGAGCGCAACACGACCGGAGCTTGCGCATGAAGCTGCAAAGAATCAAGGTCGAGCAATTGCGCCAATTTCGCCAGCCTTTCGAGTTGAATGGCTTGGAGCCGGGCTTGAACCTGTTTTCCGGCCCGAATGAAGCTGGCAAGAGCACCTTGGTGCGGGCGATCCGGGCTGCTTTCTTCGAGCGCTACGGCTCGTCCAGCGTCAGCGATCTGGCGCCGTGGGGCGATGACTCGGCGACCCCGACCATCGAGCTCGATTTCGAAGCCGGCGGCCAGCTCTTCAAGCTGCGCAAGTGTTTCTTGAAGAAAAAACGCTGCGAACTCGCCGCCGGTGCGCAAAAGTTTGATGGCGAAGACGCCGAACGGCATCTGGCCCAGTTGCTCGGGTTCGAATTTTCCGGCAGCGGCGCCAGCAAGCCCAAACATTGGGGCATACCCGGTTTGCTGTGGATAGAGCAGGGCGCCGGGCAAGAAATCAGCGAGTCGGTCGGCAATGCGACCGACCATTTGCGCAAGGCGCTCGAACAATCAGTGGGCGAAGTGGCCAGCAGCTTTGGCGACGATGTCATCAATCGGGTGCGCGAGCAGCGCAATGCGCTGTTGACGGCAGTCGGGCGCCCGCGCGCCGCGTATCTCGAGGCGATCGAAGCAGAAAAGGCCGGCACCCTGGAATTGG
>CANFGA010000515.1 GCA_947446335.1 Oxalobacteraceae bacterium
GCATCGACAAAAGCTTGCGCAGCGGCGAGCAGCGTGGCAAAACCAGCATCAAGGTTGGTGCCGGCGTCTTGCTCGGCAACGCCATCGACGAAATTGGCCAAGATCGGCTGCAACTGAAGCTCGACCATGGCGGACGCCGACAGCAATTGGCCCAGCTTCGACAGGTCGACAAGGCTGGCATTGCCGGCGACGAGGGCGGCCTGTACGGGGATGAGCGCTTGGGCGGTGCCCGGGTCGATGCCGGCCAGCGCAGGCAAGCTGGTCGGAAAGACGGCAAGCGGGGCTTGAAGCGGCATATTGATCAGTGTCACAAGCGATCCTTTCGATCGAAAGCCGGCCGATTTGCCGACAAAGCGGGTTTGCAATCATCTCTTGACGGCGGCGCAACTGTCGCGCGACGCAGCGTCCGCTTGGCTATTCCCGTGCTTCAAGCGTGTTGCCGTGCGTCAAGCGTGGCACCGGATCATGGCGTGGTCTGTGCGCCAGAACACATATGATGGCAGCCAGTGCGCAGCAAGGGGGCGGATGGTTTGCGCAAGATTGCTTGCTGTCGGTTGCCTCTGTTGTTCGATCTTTGTTGGCGCTTTGACCTGGCTCAAGCCCTTTTTGTCGGTTTTATTTACACTTCGATCTGGAGGTTTGGAGCGGGCCGTTCGAGCCTGTTTCAGTCGATGAATTCACGTCGTTGCCGCTTTGATAGTGTGCTGCGGTCAGCGTTGGTCAAGGAGTGGAAATGCTAACAGCTACCTATACTTTGGTTGCTTTATCTGTCGAACAAGCCAGCATCCGCATGGGTTTGTTGTCGTTGCAAAAATACGTGCATGCCAATCTGGTGCAGCCCCAGAGTATCACGCTGGGACAATTGGAGTACGCATTCGATACGCTCAATCGCCTGTATCAGGCATGCCGCTGGCGCAAGAGCGAGATTTACCTGATTCCGGCGATCCGCCTGGCTACCGAGCGGGCCGATCGTTTGCTCGATGAACTGGGCACGTTGAATGCCAGCGCGGCTGACATGTTGCATGGATTGCGTCTGCGACTGGGCAGCATGGGTACGCACACCGAAGAGTGTGTCGAAAAAATCTGCAATAGCATCGATGCCTGCTGCAGCACGCTGTTGACGCGGCTTGAAAAGGAAGAGTCGGAATTGTTCGCGATGGCGCGCAGCGTGATCGGCTGCGAATCCTGGTTTTCGATGGCCAACCAGTTTCTGCGCCATGACGAGAAAGAGGTTGAGGCGCGGCGCAGCAAGGCCAGCGTCAGCGAATTGCCGCTGGCGCCGCGCTTGTCCTTGTCCAACCGCAGCGATGCTGCAGTCGGCGTGGAGTCGAACTGGCCTTTTCCTTTGCAAGCAGCAGGGGAGTAGCAAGCGGGAATAATCACTGCCGATAACACCGCGGCGCGGTGCTTTGCTATGATGTGGTTTTGAACCATTGATGGCGGGCCATGTTCGATTTTCTATTCAAGCGCGTCAAGCGCTCCGCCGGCAAGCCACCGAAAATGCAGCCGCAGATTCCCGAACAGGCCGTTGCAACCGTTTCCCGTCGCGCCGAACAACTCGCGTTGGCGCACACGCTAGCCTCGGGCGAAGCACTCGCTTTGGCCTTGCAGAGCGAATTCGCCGATGTGCGTTTGGCTGCTGCGCAGCATGTCCACACCCAACCGATGATGGAGCAATTGCATCAGGCGATGCGCAATACCGATCGCCGTGTCGCCAAGTTGATGCAAACCCGTCTCGAAGTGATTCGTCATGAACATGCCGAGCAGCAAAGAGCACAGGGTTGCATCGAGAGTGCCACATCGTTGATGCGCGATGCCGACCTGAGCCCGAATCAGGTGGTCGACCTCGACCGGCGCTGGCAAGTCATCGATGCCCCGCCAGCATTGGCGGGGCAATTTACGGCATTGCGCTGTGCCCTCGCAGAGCGTCTGGAAGCCCAGGTTGCGCTGCAGCGCGCGGTCATCGATGCCGTGGCCGGCTTGCGCCAGTTGGCTGGATCGGGCCTTGGCAAGGATGAAGCCGCTTTTGCACTGGCGCGCTACGCCAGCGAACACGCGGTGCATGGCGCCGCTGCCGAGTCGCGCTCGCTGCCCAGGCAGTTGCTGCGCGATTTCGCAGCGGCCTGGCAACTCGGCGAGGCGGCGCTGGCCGATATCGAGCGCCAGCACGGCGCTGTCGCCGCCTGCCAGGCAGCACTGACGCAGTGGCAAGCATGTGATCCGGCCGCGCTCGACGCCGACCAAATTCAGCGCGCCTGGCAACGTTTGCCAGGCTTGCCTTTCGCGTTAGACTTGCAGCAACAATTCGATGCGCTGATCGTGGCCATTGCCGCTGCTGCGCCAGCGCCGCAGATCCAGTCGGCCGCTGCCGGCCCGCAAGCGACGCAACAAGTCAAGCACACGCAACACAAGCAAGCCGGCCCGGAATTCACGCAAGCGCTCGATGCGATGGATGCTGCTTTGCAGCAGGGCTTGCTGCAAGCGGCGGCCGAGCACGACAAGGCGCTGCATGACAGCAGCATCCGTCTCACGCCGGCCCAGGCCGAGCGCCTGGCCCACGTGCGCGCCGAATTCAAGCGCCTGGCTGATTGGGCGCGCTGGGGCGGCAACGTCTCGCGCGAAGAGCTGGTCAAGGCAGTCGAGGAATTGCCTGCACTGGGGCTGTCCAATGGGGAGCTGGCAAAAAAAGTCGGCAGCTTGCGCACCAGTTGGAAGTCGCTCGATGCGACAGGTAACGCGCCGAAAGCGTTATGGTTGCGTTTCGATGCGGCATGCGAAGTCGCTTATGCACCGGTGGCGCTGCACTTCAGGGCGCTGGCCGACGAGCGCCATGCCAATGCGGGCCGGGCGCAAGCCTTGATCGCGGAGATCGTGGCGCGTAGCGAAGATGCCAGCCAGCAGAGCGGTGACTGGAAGGGCTTGGTGACCGAGGGTTCGCGCTTGCGCCAGGCCTGGACCCGCCTCGGTACCATTGATCGCAAGGAAAAAAAGCAGCTCGATGCGCAGTTCGGCAGCGCGCTCGAGGCGCTGCTGGCACCGCTCGAACATCAGCGCGAGATTGAAATGGCGCGGCGCGAACAATTGATCGTCGAAGTCGGCCTGTTGCAGGCGAACCAGCGCAACACCACCGCGACGCTGCGAGCATTGCAAGAAAAGTGGCAGGAATACGCGAA
>CANFGA010000516.1 GCA_947446335.1 Oxalobacteraceae bacterium
AACCTGGAAAGCCAGATCGCGGCTTTGCAACAAGGCAGCCAGGCTTATGTCAACGAAGAACAGGTGCGCTCGGGCGATAGCCTGGCCAGCCTGTTGACCCGCCTCGGTGTCGACGACGCCGCTGCTGCAGCTTTCATCAAGACCGACAAGGTCGCGTATGGCGCGATGCAATTGAAACCGGGCAAACGGGTGCAGGCGCAAACGAGCGAAGGTGGCCGTTTGCAATGGCTGCGCGCGCCGTTGATCGATGCCAAGGGCGACCCGCTGACCGACGTTGTCATCACGCGCAAGGGCGACACGTTCGTCGCTGCGGAAGTGCCGGCTCAACTGGAACGGCGCGTCGAAATGCATTCGCGCAAGATCGTCTCGACGCTGTTCGCGGCGACCGACTCCAATACCGATGGTACCCGGATGCCCGATTCGATCTCGAACCAGATCGTCGACATGTTCTCGACCAGTATCGATTTCCGCTCCGACTTGCGGCGCGGCGACCATTTCAACGTGGTCTATGAAACCTTTTGGCAAGGCGGCCAGATGGTGCGCGCCGGCCGTATCCTCGCCGGCGAATTCACCAACCGCGGCACCACTTACCAGTCGGTCTGGTTCGACGATCCGGACAGCACGCAGGGTGGCGCTTATTACAGTTTCGACGGCAAATCGCTGAAAAAAGCCTTCCTGAAGTCACCGCTGGAGTTTTCCCGCATTTCTTCGGGCTTCTCGATGCGGGTACACCCGCTGTCGGGCAGCTGGAAGCAGCACAAGGGCGTCGACTTCGCGGCCGCCACAGGCACACCGATCCGGGCTGCGGGTGACGGCACGGTCGAGTCGGCGGCATCGAGCGGCGGCTATGGCAATCTGGTTGTGCTGAAACACTGGGCCAACTATTCGACTGCCTATGCTCACATGAGCCGCTTTGCTGCCGGCATCAAGAAAGGCACCAAAGTGAGCCAGGGCGATGTCATCGGCTATGTCGGCACCACCGGCTGGTCCACCGGCGCCCATCTGCATTATGAATTTCGGGTAGGCAACGTGGCGCGCGATCCGATGTCGATCAGCCTGACGGCCCAGGCCCCATTGAGCGCCTCCGAAATGGCCCGCTTTCGCCTGGTCTCGACCGACATGAGGCACCGCTTCTCGCTGCTGCGTCCGACCGACACGGCGCTGGCGGCGCGCTGATTTTCCAACCGGGGCTGTCGCCCCGGTTTCATTCCTGCCTCGCCACAATGAATTCAAATTCTTCCACGTTGTACATCGGCCTCATGTCGGGCACCAGCCTCGACGGCGTCGATGGCGCTCTGGTCGACATCAACCCCGGCGCCATCACGACGCTGGGCGCCGCTTACCTGCCCTTTCCGGCACTGCTGCGCGCCGAACTGATGGCGCTGCAAACGGCCGGCCACGATGAAATCGAACGCGAAGCGCTGGCTGCCAATCAACTGGCCAGCTATTACGCCGATTGCGTCGCGCTGCTGCTGGCCGATGCCGGGCTGACCAGCGCACAGATCCGCGCCATCGGCGTCCATGGCCAGACCATCCGCCACCGTCCGGAACTGGGCTACACGCGCCAGACCAACAATCCTGCCCTGCTCGCGGAATTGACTGGCATCGATGTGATCGCCGACTTTCGCAGCCGCGACATCGCCGCCGGTGGCCAAGGCGCGCCGCTGGTGCCCGCCTTCCATGGTGCCATGTTTGGTCAAGCAGGGCAAACCCGGGTCGTCGTCAACATCGGCGGCATCAGCAACATCAGCGTGCTGCACGCCGATGGCCGCGTCAGCGGTTTCGATACCGGCCCCGGCAATGTCTTGATGGATGCGTGGATCGCGCGCCACCTCGGGCATGATTTCGATGCCGATGGCGCATGGGCGGCCACCGGTGCCGAGATCCCTGAATTGCTCGCGCTGCTGCTGGAAGAACCCTATTTTGCGCTGCCGGCGCCAAAAAGCACCGGGCGCGACTTGTTCCATCCCGACTGGCTCGCTGCCCGACTGACCGGGTTCGAGGATGCCAGCGCGGCCGATGTGCAATTCACGCTGACCAGGCTCACTGCGGTGACGATCGCCGAGGCGATCCGTTGCCACGGACCGCGCACCGATGCCGTGTATGTCTGCGGCGGCGGCGCCTGCAACGGCACGCTGCTGCGCGAACTGGCGGTGGCGCTCGATGGCCAGGCGACGGTCGAGTCGAGCGCCGCGCTGGGCGTGGCACCGAACCGGGTCGAGTCGCTGGCCTTTGCCTGGCTCGCTTGCCGCTTCACGCAACGCGAAGCCGGCAATCTCGCCAGCGTGACCGGCGCCAAAGGCGCACGGATACTGGGCGCGCTGTATCCACACTGATCCAGACTCCGCTGGATCCGAAGCACGTCCCCGATAAAAGTCGAGCGCAAACGCACAACAGATCGCGCATGCCGGAGCACGGGCGATCTGTTGCGGCAATGCTGCCGACTACATCAAGCTACCAGCAAGTTACGCCGAGAACGACGAACCGCAACCGCAAGTCGATGTCGCGGTCGGATTCTTGATGACGAACTGCGCGCCTTCAAGGTCATCCTTGTAGTCGATTTCAGCACCGACCAGATATTGATAGCTCATCGAATCGATCAGCAATTGCACGCCATTCTTGACCATCGTCGTGTCGTCGTCATTGACGATTTCATCGAACGTGAAGCCATACTGGAAGCCGGAGCAACCGCCTCCCTGAACGAAGACACGCAGTTTCAGATCGGGATTGCCCTCTTCTTCGATCAATTGCGCAACCTTCTGGGCAGCGCTATCGGTAAAGATGATCGGGGACGGGATTACTTCCTGGATTTCGGCGACAGCATTCATTTCACACTCCTACATGGAAAACATTAATTCATTATAGACCGTTGGCGCAAACCACGCTGCCGGCGCCAATAAATGCAACACCTTGTGCATTCAAGGCATCAGCGCGATCTGCGTCAAGCCGCTGGTTTCATCCAAGCCGAACATCAGGTTCATGCATTGCACCGCTTGACCTGCTGCGCCCTTGACCAGATTGTCCTGTACCACCAGCACGACGACCGTGTTGCCGGTGCGATGCAAGGCCAGGCGCAGCATGTTCGAACCGCGCGTCGAACGCGTTTCGGGATGGGAGCCGAACGGCATCACATCGACGAATGCTTCATCCTTGTATTGCTGCTCGAACAAG
>CANFGA010000517.1 GCA_947446335.1 Oxalobacteraceae bacterium
CGCATCCTGCTCTACAACGAAGGCGCCAGGCAATTGCTGGAAACCGAAGGCGAAACGGCCGCCACCAGCGTCGGTCTGGGCCGCTCGGTGTTTGGCGTGCTCGAACGCGGCTTGATCGTGCATGCGCTGGAACAAATCCAGTATCAGCTCGCCCTGCCCACGCGCGATGCAATGCCAGCTGCCAGCGAACTGGCGCGTCCGGTGGCCAGCTTCATCGCCAACTTGCACGGCGACCAGATGGTGCGCATACGGATGGCGCCGGTGCTCGATCGCACTCTGGCGCTGAACGGCTTCGTGCTGACCTTGGAAGACATCACGCGCAGCGCAGCGGCCGACAGCCGGCGCGATGCGCTGTTGCAAGCGCTGACCCGCGACTCGCGCGCGATGCTGGCCAGCATCCGCGCCGCGGTGGAAACCCTGCACAGTTTTCCGGACATGGATGCGGCCAAGAAAGCCCAGTTCGGCGCCATCATCGACGATGAATCGCAGCGCCTGGCGCTGCAGATCGAACGCGCGGCACAGCATGACGATCTCGATCGCAGCTGGCGGATGGAAGAGATGCGCGGCGCCGATCTGGTTGCGCTGCTGCAGCGGCGCATCGCGCAAGCACTGCCATCGGGCATCGATGCGCCACAGCAGGCGATCGATGGCACGCTCTGGCTCAATGTCGACAGCTATGCGCTGAGCCAGGCTCTGCTTTACCTGGCCCGCCGGCTCAGCGATGAACTCGGAGTGCGCGTGCTGCACGTCGCACTGGCGCGCGCCGGGCGCCTGGCCCAGCTCGATTTGAGATGGGATGGCGCGCCGCTGGCGGCCGATACCTTGCGCACATGGGAAAACGCGGCCCTGCACTTCGATGGTGGCAACGCTGGCGACAGCGACCATCCCCTGACGCTGGCATCGGTGATCGCGCAGCAAGGCGGCGAAGCGGCCTACCGTTACCATCACGAGTCCGAAGCCTCGTGCTACCGCCTGCTGCTGCCCACGGCCACACCGCAAGCGCCGCTGCAATTGCAAGCGAGGCCGGCGGGACGGCCGGAATTCTATGATTTCGACCTGTTCCACCAGCCGGGCCAGAACGAGCAGCTGGATCAGCGCCTGCTGGCGCAGCTGAGCTACACCGTGTTCGATACCGAAACGACCGGATTGCACCCGACCGAGGGCGATGAAATCATCTCAATTGGCGCCTTGCGCATCGTCAACAGCCGCCTGCTGCAGCAAGAAAGTTTCGACCAGCTGGTGCAACCCGGATGCGCCTTGAGCGCGCAATCGATCGCGATCCACGGCATCAGCGACGCGATGCTGAAAGGCCAGCCGGCACTCGAGCTGGTCTTGCCGCGCTTTCACCGCTATGCCGAAGACACGGTGCTGGTGGCGCACAATGCCGCTTTCGACATGCGTTTTTTGCAGTTGAAGGAAGAACAGACCGGCATTCGCTTCAGCCAGCCGGTGCTGGACACGCTGCTGCTGTCACAGGTGATCCATCCGCATCAAGAGCAACACTCGCTGGAAGCGATCGCGGCGCGGCTCGGGGTCGACATCGTCGGGCGTCACACCGCGTTAGGTGATGCGATCGTGACCGGCGAAGTATTCTTGAAGATGCTGCCGCTGCTGGCTGAAAAAGGCATACTCACGCTCAAGCAAGCGCGCGATGCCGAGCAGCAAACCACGTATGCCAGCATCCGCTACTGAAGCATGCCCTTTTGAGCGAAAAACTGATGAAAACCACGCCATCCAGCCCTTCCGTTCTTCAAGCCCATCCTCAAGTCGCTCCGGCGCAAGCGGCGCTGCGGCGCGAGATCGAACAGGCGCCCGACCTGGCGACGCTGCAGCAAGCATCGCGCGCGATCCAGGCGCTGGTCCAGCGCCTGGTCGAACCCGACCTCGGTGCCGAGCAACTGACGCGGATGATCTCGTCGCTCAACGATGCGCTGACCCGGCGCTTGATCGACATCTGCAGCGCCGGCTTGCCAGATGATGGCCTGGAATGGTGCTGGATTTCGCTCGGCAGCGAGGGGCGCCAGGAACAGACGCTATCGGGCGACCAGGACAATGGCATCATCTTCGCCAGCCGCCACCAGACGCCAGATCAGGTGCGCGCCCTGCTGCTGCCGCTTGCCCGCCGCATCAACGAAGCGCTCGATGCCTGCGGCTTTCCCTTGTGCCTGGGAGAAATCATGGCCAGCAACCCGCGCTGGTGCCTCAGCCTGGCCGAATGGCGCGAACGCTTCGGCCTGTGGATCATCGAAGGCGATCCGCAGGCGCTGCTGAACGCCAGCATCTTCTTCGACTTGCGTCCGCTGCACGGTGCCCAGCATCTGGCGCGCCAATTGAATGACTGGCTGGCGCTGGAAGCGGCCGAAAACAGCCGCTTCCTGTTCCAGATGGCGGCCAATGCGCTGCGCCGCGAACCACCGCTGGGCTTGCTGCGCCGCTTCGTCGTGGCCAGGGATGGCCCGCATGCCGGCACCATCGATCTGAAACTGAACGGCGCCGCGCTCTTCGTCGATGCCGCGCGCATCTACAGCCTCGCTTGCGGCGCCGGTGCGTCGAATACCGCCGATCGCTTGCGCCTGGCGGCAACAAAACAGCGTTTGCATCCGGACGACGTGGCACGCTGGATCGATGCCTTCTATCTGATCCAGATGCTGCGCCTGAAGAACCAGCATCAACACTATGCCGGCCAGGCGGCGATGCACAACCATGTCGACCCGAAACGGCTGGAGATCGCCGATCAGCACGCATTGCAGCAGGCGCTGCGCCAGGCCAGGTCGCTGCAACAGCGCCTCGCACTCGATTACCCGGGCAGCCGCCAGGGCATGTAAGTGGTTGCAGCAACGAAAAAACCCGCTGTTCCCACATTACCTTGACGGTGATGCGAAAACAGCGGGTTTTTTTCCGTCAGCGAACGGCGCGACTGGCGCGCCGTTGCTGCCATCAATGGCGACTGATCAGTTGTCGCGCGAGCTGCGCTTGCGCTCGTTTTCTTTCAAATAACGCTTGCGCAGACGGATGCTCTTCGGCGTGATTTCGACCAATTCATCGTCGGCGATGAATTCGACAGCGTACTCGAGCGACATCACGATAGGTGGCACCAGGCGCACCGCTTCGTCGGTACCGGACGAACGCACGTTGGTCAATTGCTTGCCCTTGATCGGGTTGACGACCAG
>CANFGA010000518.1 GCA_947446335.1 Oxalobacteraceae bacterium
CATGGTCTGCGCCTGCAACGCGGCATTCAAGGCGACTGCAGAGCTGGCGCTGACATGCAGCGCGGTGCCGAACGAGGCCACGCTGCGCAAGCTGGCATCAAGGCGCAGCCGGCGCGCCAGTTCGGCCAGTTCATGAGCCGGGCCGGTCACTTCGCAGCTGGCCAGCGCCGCGTGGGCGATCAGATCAAGGGACGTGCCTTGGGCCAGCAAACGGCCGTAGCAAATGTAGGCCAGGGCGTGGCAGCGTTCGGCTTCATCCATGTAGTGGGTCGAGACCAGCACCGTCAAGCCGCCCGCCGCCAGTTCGTGCAACTGGTCCCAGAACAAACGCCGCGCCTTCGGGTCGACGCCGGCCGTCGGCTCGTCCAGCAGCAGCAATTGCGGGTCGTGCAGCAGGCAGGCGGCCAGCGCCAGGCGCTGCTTCCATCCGCCCGACAAGGCGCCGGCCAATTGCTTGCGCCGGCTACTCAAGCCCAGTTGCGTCAACGTGGCGTCGACTTTGGCGCGCCGCCCCGGCACCTCGTAGATGCGGGCGATGAAGTCGAGGTTTTCCTGGATGCTCAAGTCTTCGTACAGGCCGAATTTTTGCGTCATGTAGCCAACCTGGCGCTTGATCTGGCGCGCCTGGCTGCGGATGTCGAAGCCCAGGCAGGTGCCGCTGCCTTCGTCGGGCGTGAGCAAGCCGCACAGCATGCGGATCGTGGTGGTCTTGCCGCTGCCGTTGGGGCCCAGAAAACCGTAGATCTGGCCCTTGCGCACCTGCAAGTCGACCCGGTCGACGACGGTGCGGCTTCCGTAGCGCTTGCTCAAGCCGCGCACGTCGATGACGATCTGGGCATCTGCGTCGGAGTCTGCGTCGGAGTCTGCGTTATTCATCATTGCTTGACCAGCCGGATTTCAAGCGGCTGGCCCGGGTGCAGTCTGGCCGCTTCAGCGGGGGCAGGGCGCGCTTCGACCATGAAGACCAGCGTGGCGCGGTTTTCCTTGCTGTAAATGAGCGGCGCGGTGTACTGGGCTTCGCGCGCGATGAAGCTGATCGTGGCGGCAACCGCTTGCGGGCAGCTGTCGCACGTCAAGCTCACGCTCTGGCCGATCTGGAGTGCGCCCAGTTTGGCTTGCGGCACGAAAAAGCGCGCCTTGATGTGCTCGGGCGCCAGCAGGCTCACGACCGGGCTGCCCGGTTGCACCCATTCGCCGGCACGGTACAGCACATCGTCGACGCGGGCAGCTTGCGGGATGCGCAGCGTTTTCTGCTCCAGCTTCCAGGCCGCCTGGTCCAGTTGCGCCTTGGCCTGGGCGATGTCTTGTCTGGCCGAGGCCAGCTCATCGGCGCGCGCGCCCAGTTTGGCGACGCGCAACTGGGCTTGCAATTCCCTGACCCGACCCTGATCGCGTTCGCGCGCGGCGCGCGCTTCATCGAGCCGGGCCGGTGCGATGAAGTGCGCGGCCAGCAGTTTTTCCTGGCGCGCCAGTTCGGCTTGCGACAGGCTCAGTGCGGCGTTCGCCTGCGTCAACTGGGCTTGAGTTACGGCGATCTCGTCGGGCCGCTTGCCCTTGCTGATGTTGTCCAGTTGCGCCATCGCCCGTTGCAAACGCGATTGCGCTTCCTGGCGCGCGGCGCGCTCGCTTTCCTGTTCCAGCACGAAGGCCGGTGCGTCTTGTTTCACCTGATCGCCGCGCTGGACGAATACTTGCAGCAAGGTGCCTCCGATCGGGCTGGCCAGGCGCACATAGTCGGCTTCGACATAACCGGAATAGAAATCTTCGGGCGGCGCCTTGCAAGCGGCCAGCAGCAGCATGAGGGGCAAGAGGAACCAGAGTGCAAAGAGTCGGGATGACGGCGGCATAGGTGGACACCTGAGTGGGCTGGTGGTGGGGCGTTCAAGCGCCATGATACAGAGCCAGCGCGGTTGTTTGGCAACTTTGTGGCGCTCTTGGCAAGCTCAAGCGCCATTGCTACAGGCGCCCATGCTTGCCAGTGCAATGGAGTGCCGCGCTGGCGGCTGGCTGCTTTATACTGTCATGTTGAGCGCCGCGTCAGCCAGTTGCCTGGTCCGGCCATCCTTCTCGCTTCGTTTTTTTCATCAGTCACCGACTTTCCAAAGTTCCAAGGTTCACTATGCCATTTTCTTCATTGGGGCTCGCGCCCTCCCTGGTGCGCGCCGTCAGCGACAGCGGTTTTCTGGCGCCGACCGCGATCCAGAGCGCCGCCATTCCGGCCATCTTGCGCGGCCTCGATGTGCTCGGTTCGGCGCAGACCGGCTCCGGCAAGACGGCCGCGTTCGCTTTACCGCTGCTGCAGATGCTGCTCGACTCGGGCGCGGCGCGCCAGAGTTCGGCGCTGATCCTGGTGCCCACGCGCGAACTGGCGGCCCAGGTCGGCGCCGAAATCAGCACGCTTGCGCGCTTCATGCCGCGCCCGATCAAGGTCGCGATCCTGTTCGGCGGCGTCTCGACCAATGTGCAGATGATGGCGCTGCGCGGCGGCGCCGATATCGTCGTCGCCACGCCGGGGCGCTTGCTCGACCTGGCATTGAACAATGCGGTCAAACTCGGCTCGGTCCAGACCCTGGTGCTCGATGAAGCCGATCGTTTGCTCGACCTGGGCTTTGCCGACGAATTGCAGCGCATCCTGGCCTTGTTGCCTGCTCAGCGTCAGACGCTGTTCTTTTCGGCGACCTATCCCGATTCGGTGCAGGCGCTGGCGCAGCGCATGTTGCGCGACCCGGTGCGCATCGCGCTGGCCGCGCCGCTGGGCGAGGCGCCAGCGATCGTGCAGCGCGCGATCGCCGTCGATGTGCCGCGCCGCACTCTGTTGCTCAAACATTTGATGAAGGAAAACCAGTGGAGCCGGGTGCTGGTGTTTGTTGCCACCAAATATGCGGCGATGCATGTGGCCGACAAGCTGCAGCGCAACGGCATTCTGGCCGGCGCGCTGCACGGCGATGCCAGCCAGGGCGCGCGCAGCACGGTGCTGGCGGACTTCAAGGAAAATCGCTTCCAGGTGCTGGTCGCCACCGATGTCGCCGCGCGCGGCATCGACATCGCGCAATTGCCGGTCGTCGTCAATTATGACTTGCCGCGCTCGGTGCAGGATTACACGCACCGGATCGGGCGCACCGGACGCGCCGGCGCCTCCGGCATCGCCGTCAGTTTCGTCAGCGCAGC
>CANFGA010000519.1 GCA_947446335.1 Oxalobacteraceae bacterium
AGAAGCGCCCTCATCTGCGCCAGCGACCATTTTTCCGGTGATCAGCAAGCCCCAGGTGGCGGCGTTGACGAACAGCGATGGCGATCCGCCCAGATGCTTGCGCCAGTCGCCCTTGCTGATCTTGTCGGCGATCAGGCGATCGGCAGTGGCGCTGTCGGGTATGCGCAGCAGCGCTTCGGCCAGACACATCAACGCCACGCCCTCTTCGGATGACAGCGAAAATTCATGCATCAAGGCATCGACGCCGGAAGCGCTGCTGCGCTGCGTGCGCACGGCTGTCACGAGTTTGCGCGCCAGCGCCTGGGTTTGAGTGTGAATTTGCTGATCGACGGCGTCGCCCTCCGGTGCCGCTTGCGCCAGCAGCCACGCCACGGCCTCGGCTTCGGGGCGACGGCAAGCCTGGGTAATGGCGGCGCGCAAAGGCGTGCTGTGGCGCAGGATTTCCGCTTCGAAGGCAGCAAATGGATGCGAGGCTGGTGCAATGTTGTTAGGCATGGAAATCTTTCACTGGGATGAAGAAGCGGATCGCACGCTGGCAATGCCGCCGTCGGCAGGCCAGATACTTGAATATTCGATTGTAAAGTGAATTCTTCTGGATTAATTCTGGTAATAGTGCAAAATATCAATAGATAGTTTTTGATGAAGCAATTTCACCGAATAAAATTCACGATCGGATTGCCCGGATGTTGGATAAAATAAGCAAGAAAATACTGATGGAATTGCAAACCGACGGCCGCATCAGCAATGTCGATCTGGCGGGGCGCGTCAACCTGTCGCCGGCCGCTTGCCTGGAGCGGGTGCGCAAGCTGCACGATGCCGGCTATATCGTCGGCTACACCGCCCTGCTCAGTCCCGAGTTGCTCGATGTCTCTCTGCTGGTATTTGTCGAAGTCGTGCTGGACCGGACCACGCCGGAAGTGTTCGACACGTTCAAGAAAAGCGTGCAAACCATCCCCGAAGTGCTCGAGTGCCACATGGTGGCCGGTGGTTTCGATTACCTGATCAAGGCGCGCGTCAAGGACATGGCGGCTTACCGCCAATTTCTGGGCCGCACTTTGCTGCAAAAAGGGGTACGTGAAACCCACACCTATGCGGTGATGGAAGAGGTGAAAAACAGCACCATACTGCCGATAAAGTGACCGATCATAAATATTAATTGAGCTAATCTGCAAATTGTTGTACGGTTCACGCGTGCGATGCTGATTGCTACACATGCATCGCACGTTGATAGTTGTAGCTGAAGTTGTGAGGAAGACAAATGAAATTTTTCAAGCACAGCATAGTGCGATTTTTATTATTGATGTTGTTGGCTGCGGTGCTGGTGACGGGCGTGACTCATCTGGCTGCGCTGGCGCTGGGTGGTGCCAGCGCAGCGCTGTTGCCGATTGCGCTGGCTGGCGCTGGCGGTGCGTTGATCGCTTTGCTGGCCGGGCGCAAAAAAACCGACGGCGGCAGCGGCGAATTCAGCGCCACGGTCGGCAAGGCGATCGATGCTATCATGATCGGCGCCGCCGAGACGTCGTACTTCGTCGATTCGGTCAAGAAAAAAATCGAACAGGATGTGCAGATCGCCAGCGACATCGTCGCCAGTTCCGAGCAAAATTCGGGCACCACCGAACAGATCGCGATCAACGCCGAACGCGCGTTGAAAGTGGCGGCCCAGGTCCGTGTCGAAAGCGTGGCCGGCAGCGCCGAAGTCGACCAAGGCTTGCAACGCATCAACAGCGCCAGAAGTGCTGCGCAATCAGCGTCGACCATGATGATCAGCTTGCAGGAAAAATCGCACCGGATCGAGGGTTTCACGCAAGCCATTTCCGAGATTTCGGCGCGTACCAACTTGCTGGCGCTGAACGCGGCGATCGAGGCGGCGCGCGCCGGCGAGCACGGACGCGGTTTTGCCGTGGTGGCCGGTGAAGTGCGGCAACTCGCGCACCGCACCAAGGAAGCGAGCGATGAAATCAGCCTGATGATTCGGGAAATCAACGAGCAGGCTGAAAAAGCGGCAGACGGGATGACAGCCTTGGCTGGCGTGGTGGCCGAAGCGGCCACGAATGTCGAGACCGTGCATGAATCGTTGCGCAAGATCGAACGCGGCGCCGGCGTCTCCGAGGACGAAGTTGGACAAATCGCGCGTGCCTCGCGCGAGCATGTCGACACCACCCGCGTGATCGCGGTCGCCATCACGCAAATTCGCGACAGCATGTTGTCGACCGATGCGGAGTTGCCGCGTGCTGCGGGTTCGGCGATGGCACTGGCCGAACGGGCCGAAGTGATCGCTGCTGCACTGGCCGATTCAGGCGTCGAAACGCCGCATGATCCGATCCGGATTGCGGCCCAGAGTGCGGCGCTGGCAGTGGGCAAGCTGTTTTCGGAAGCGATCGCTAGCGGGCGCATCAGCCGCGAAGCCTTGTTCGACCGTCAATACAAGCCGATTCCGAACACCAATCCGCAAAAGTTCAAGACCAAGTTCGATGCATTCACCGATCGGGTGCTGCCGGATCTGCAGGAAAGTCTGTTACAAGCGATGCCACAACTGGCCTATGCCGGAGCGGTCGATGATCACGGCTATTTTCCGACCCATAACAAGAAATTTTGCCAGCCCTTGACCGGCGACTATGCCGTCGACATCATCAACAACCGCACCAAGCGCCTGTTCGACGACCGCACCGGCAAGCGCTGCGGTGCCAACACCAAGCCGTTCCTGTTACAAACCTACAAGCGCGATACCGGCGAAGTGATGCACGATCTGTCGGTTCCAATCTACGTTGAAGGCAAGCACTGGGGCGGATTTCGCGTCGGCTACCGCTCCAGCAGCGCCGCTTGATGCGGCACTGCCGGATGGATTGCTGCCCAAGCGCTCAGGCGTCGGATGGCGCGATCTGGCTGTCCATCTTGTTGCGCAGCGCGACCATGTCCATGTTGTGGAAGTGATTGCGCAGCCATTGGTGGGCCGGGCTGCGCGCATCGCGTTCATGCCAGAGCATGTCCAGATGCACGTCGGGCAATTCGAACGGCAATTCCTTGTAGATCAACTCGTCTCCCTTGCCGGTCGATGCCAGCAAGTGCAACGGCAATACCGTGATCAAGTCCGAATTCGCGACCACGCGTCCAGCCGTGAAGAATTGATTCACCGTCAACAGGATGTGGCGTTCGCGGCCGACCT
>CANFGA010000520.1 GCA_947446335.1 Oxalobacteraceae bacterium
GCGTGATGCATACTGTTTATCCCATTCTTGATGTGTTTTGTGCCGTGATTTTTTTCTTATTCTCTGGAAATTGAATTAATCATATTCGGTATTTGGTATTATTACGAGGACCACTTCTATAATTTCAATGGAACCACTCGACGTCGATGTCTCCGACCTCCGATTTGCTCGCCAACACCTTGCTGCTGCCGCATTTTCACCCGCGGCTGCCACAGCAGCGCCGCCTGTATGAAGCGGCCAAGGCTGCCATCCACCAGGAATTACTGGTGGCCAGCAGCAAGCTGCCGTCGAGCCGCGATCTGGCGCGCGACTTGGGCATCTCGCGCAATACCGTGATCGCCGCATTCGAACAATTGGCGGCCGAGGGTTATGTGACCAGCCATCCCGGCAGCGGCACTTTTGTCGCCAATCTGGAGGAGCGCACGATTGGCGCCGGCGCCCAGGCCGGCGCCCTGCCCCCGCCGGCCGATGGCGCCCAGAGCACGCTGCTGTCGCGGCGCGGCACCGACATCACGACCTTCGCCGCTGGCGCGCGCCACGAAATCCAGCCCTTCGCACCGGGCGATGCCGACTTTTCTTCATTCCCGTTCAAGCTCTGGCAGCGACTGCAAAACCGCGTCTGGCGCGAAGTGCGCCCCGACTTGCTCGACTATAGCCAGGTGGGCGGCTATCTGCCGCTGCGCCAGGCGATCACTGAATACTTGCGTCTGTCGCGCTCGGTCAAGCTCTCGGTCGAGCAAGTGATGATCACGGCCGGAACCCAGCAATCGCTGGATCTGTGCGCCCAGTTGCTGGCCGATGCGGGCGACACCGCCTGGGTCGAGGACCCGTGCTACTGGGGCGCGCGCAGCGTGTTCCAGGCGCGCGGCATGACGCTGCATCCGATCACCGTCGATGCCGACGGCATGGCGCTGGATGCCGCCGATCTGGAGACCGATCCGCGCCTGATCTATGTCACGCCATCGCACCAGTATCCGACCGGCGCCGTGATGAGTCTGGCGCGCCGGCGCGCGCTGCTCGATGTCGCCGCGCGCAAGAGCGCCTGGATCATCGAAGACGACTATGACAGCGAATTTCGCTATACCGGCCGGCCGCTGGCCTCGCTGCAAGGCCTGGACAGCCACCGCGTGCTGTACATGGGCACCTTTTCGAAGGTGCTGTATCCCGGCATCAAGATCGCTTATCTGGTGGTGCCGCCGGCGCTGACCGAATCGTTCAAGGTGGCGCTCTATGCGCTGCAGCGCCCGGGGCAACTGATGCTGCAGGCAGCCCTCGCTGATTTCATCTCGCTGGGCCATTTCACCACCCATGTGCGCAAGATCCGCCAGATCTATGGCGCGCGGCGCGAACTGTTGCGGCGCGCCCTGGTCATGCATCTGGGTACCAAACTGAGCCGCAGCGTGACCATCTCGAAAGAGGAATCGGGCTTGCACCTGGTCGTCGAATTGCCAGACCGGGTCGACGATGTCGCGCTCGAAAAACTGGCGGCGGAATCAGGCATGCAAGTGCGGGCGCTGTCCAATTACTACCTCGCGCCACCGCTGCGGCGCGGCTTGCTGGTCGGCTATGCCTACGTCACGCCTGAAAAAATCACTTATTACGCCAAACTGCTCGCGGCCGTCATCTTGTCCGGCGTGAGCGAGTGAGCAAGCCAGCGCGGCAAGGCCGGGGCGCACCGAAAGTGGTCCCATCAAGATGTCGATTGTGGCCCTGTTCGCAGCACACATGGGCAGTGTAATATTGTTTACCTTATGAAAAACCAGGCAAGGCTCAAGCCGCCGTGCCCGACACTTCCACCACATCAGGCGCAGACAACTCATCATGGCCAATCACGCATTCGCATTTCGTTCCGGCAGCACTTATCTGAACGTGCCGCCACCGGGTGACACCCGGTTCGCCCTGGCAGGGCTGACCTTCGATGGCGCAGTCTCGAACCGCCCGGGGGCGCGCTTCGGCCCGCAAGCGATACGCCAGGCATCGCAGATGCTGTGCGACGCCATCCATCCGCATTTCGATACCACGCCGCTGGGCCAGTTGTCCGACGCCGGCGACTTGCTGCTGCCCAACACCGGAATCGATCCGATGCGGGCGGCGCTGATGCCGCAGGCGATCGCCTTGCTGCGCCAATACCACATGGTCTGGCTGGGCGGCGACCATTCGGTCACGCTGCCGCTGCTGCGCGCACTCAACGAGGTGCATGGCGGGCCGGTCGCGATGCTGCATTTCGATGCCCACTGCGACACCTGGACCAGCCATTTCGGCGAGCCTTCGGGCCACGGCACCTGGGTCTATGAAGCGCTGCAGGAAGGCTTGCTGGTGCCGCAGGCATCGGTGCAGATCGGCATCCGCTCGTCGGGCGAACGGGCAGCGCGCGAATACGTCAACGATGTCGGCGGCCGCGTGGTCACGGCGCGCGAACTGCGCGGTTTGGAGAGCCCGGCCCAACTCGCACCGATTTTGAACGAAATCCGCGCCCGGATGGTGCAAGCGGGCAACCCACCGCTGTATCTGACGCTCGACATCGACTGCCTCGATCCTGCGTTCGCACCCGGCACCGGCACGCCGGAACCGGGCGGATTGACCTCGAACCAGGTGCTGACGATCATCGAAGAATTGTCCGACCTGAACTGGTGCGGGATGGATTGCGTCGAAGTATCGCCGCCCTACGATCACGCCGAACTCACCTCGAATGCGGCGTCGACCTTCGTCTGGACTTATCTGTGCGGGCAGATCGCGAAGCACGCCGCCGCCTGACGCGGGGAGCGCCAGAGAGCAAGCTCAAGCAGCAAGCTTGGGCCTCAAGCTTGAACGTGTAACAAATCAAACGTGCAGCAACAGATGCTCGCGCTCCCACGGGCTGATCACGGTCATGAACTCTTGCAGCTCCAGGTCCTTGATCGCCGCATACACGTCGATGAAGCGCCCGCCCAGCACGCTGCGCAGCTTGTCTTCGGCGCGCAATGCTTGCAGCGCTTCGGACAAGCCCTGCGGCAATTCGAACTTCATGTCGTAGGCGCTGCCCAGCGTCGATGCGGTCGGCTCGAGCTGTTCGGTCATGCCGAGGTAGCCACAGGCCAGCGTGACGGCCAGCGCCAGATAGGGATTGGCGTCGGCGCCGATGATGCGGTTCTCGACCCGGCGATCTTGCAC
>CANFGA010000521.1 GCA_947446335.1 Oxalobacteraceae bacterium
GCGCGGAAATCGTCGCACTGCACCGCTTGGCCGTCATGGCGCTCGAAGTACAGGTCCATCCCCTTGCGAAAACCAGCGCGCCCAACCAGCGTTTGCAGCATGCGCACCACTTCGGCGCCTTTCTCATAGACCGTGACGGTGTAAAAATTGTTGATCTCGGCATAGGAATCGGGCCGCACCGGATGCGCCATCGGGCCGGCATCTTCGGGAAACTGGGCCTGGCGCAGCGTGCGCACCTGGTCGATGCGGGCCACGGCGCGTCCGCCTTCGGTGCCGACCATGTCGGCCGAAAATTCCTGGTCGCGAAATACCGTCAAGCCTTCTTTCAGCGACAACTGGAACCAGTCGCGGCAAGTGACGCGGTTGCCGGTCCAGTTGTGGAAGTATTCGTGGCCGACCACGGCTTCGATGCCGGCATAGTCGATGTCGGTCGCCACCCGCGGGTTGGCCAGGACGAACTTGGTATTGAAGATGTTCAAGCCCTTGTTTTCCATCGCGCCCATGTTGAAGTCGCCCACGGCAACGATCATGAAGCGGTCCAGATCGAGTTCCAGCCCGAAGCGCTCTTCATCCCAGCGGATGCTGTTCTTCAGCGATTCCATCGCGTAGGCGGTCTTGTCGAGATTGCCTTCCTCGACCCAAACCTGCAGCAACACGTCGCGCCCGGAGCCGAGCTTGAATTGCTCTTCCTGACAGACCAGACGCGCCGCGACCAGCGCGAACAGATACGATGGCTTCTTGAACGGGTCTTCCCAGATTGCGTAGTGACGGCCGTTTTCCAGCGCACCTTGCTCGATCAGATTGCCGTTCGAGAGCAGCACCGGATATTTTTCCAGGTCGCCGCGCAGCGTGACGGTGTATTTCGCCATCACATCCGGGCGATCCGGGAAAAAGGTAATGCGGCGAAAGCCCTCGGCTTCGCACTGGGTGAAGAAATTGCCGTTCGATACATACAAGCCGGACAATGTCGTGTTCTTTACCGGCGAGGTCGCGGTCTCGATCTCGAGCGTCACGCTGTCGGGCGCTTCAAGGATGATCAGCTCGGTCGCGCTCAAGCGGTACTGACCAGGCGTCAGCAGAGCGCCATTCATCGTCACGCCCAGCAACTCGAGTTCGATGCCGTGCAGCACGATGTCGGCATTGCCCGGAGCATCCTGATTGCGGCTCATGCAGATGCGGGTCGTGACAAGGGTGCGAAGCGGATCGAGATCGAAAGCGAGATCGACTGTCTCGACCAGAAAACCGGGAGCGGTGTAATCTTTACGGTAAATCGTCTGAGGTGTGCGCATGAGAATTTCCTGTGAGGCAAAAAGCAAAAGACTATTCTACCAACACCAGCAAGCGAAGACGCGCTTTCTTCGTGCGCCGCGCGCCATTGCCGACAAACTGCAATAATCAGGCAATCGAGCGCCATCCATCGCAAACTGAGCTCAAAATTGTGCATGACCGGGATGCGATCAACTTCAGGAGATCACCATGTTTAAATATCTCGCTTTGCTGCTCGGCGCGCTGCTGCTGACCGGTTGCGCCACGACGATCCGCACCGATGTGACGGCATTCCACGAATGGCCGGCGCAGATGAAAGACAAATCTTATCGATTCGAGGCGCCGCCCAAGCCCGACGATACGCTGGAATACCGCAGCTACCAGAACCTGGTGCGGGCCGAATTGACCAAGCTGGGCTTCACCGAAGCGAGCGCGCCGGCAGTGCCGAATCTGACGGTGACGATGCAGTTCTCGACGACGCTGCAGGCCGTGCGCGTGGTCCAGGCCATCGATCCGTTCTGGAGCGGGCGCAGTTACTGGCATGGCTATTATCGCGGACCATGGGGCTACCGGCCCGGCTACGCCTCTTTCAGCCCGTATTTCAGCCCGTACTATGATCCGTTCTATGGTCCCGATCTGATCGAGACCGTGCGCGACGAGTATGAACGGCAATTGCGGGTGCAGATCGATGCGCACGACGGACGCAAACTGTTTGACGTGACCGCCAGGAACCGCAGCACCATCTTTTCGACGCCGCAGGTGATGCCGGCGCTGGTGGCCAGCGCCTTTGCCGGCTTTCCCGGCCAGAGCGGCGTGCCGCACCGGGTCGACCTGAAGCTGGAATAGGCGCTGAACCTGGCTACGAGTAGTACGCTTCGGCGCTCAAGGTGATCACGCCGATCAGCATCACTGCGAGCACCAGCGCGATCAAGAGGCGCCCGAACTTGGGCGTGCCGTCACCGGATTGTTTGGATTCTTGGTCTGGAAGCTTGCTCATCAGGGATGCTCATCAAAAGAACTACGGCAGCAAAATGGAAGAACCGGTCGTCTTGCGCGACTCCAGTTCGCTATGGGCTTGCGCCACATCAGCCAAATTATAGCGCTGGTTGATGCCGATCTTGACCTGGCCGCTCTTGACGACGTCAAACAACGACTGCGCCATCGCTTCCAGATCTTCGCGCTTGGCCGTGTACGCCATCAACGAGGGACGGGTGATGAAGAGCGAACCGCGCGAGGCGAGTTCGCCCAGGCCAAACGGCGGCACCGGCCCGGAAGCGCTGCCAAAACTGACCATCATCCCCAGCGGCGCCAGGCAATCGAGCGATTGGGTGAAGGTATCCTTGCCGATCGAATCGTAGACCACGGACACGCCCTTGCCGTGAGTAATCTCGCGCACCCGCTCGACGAAATTTTCAGTGTTGTAGTTGATCACGTGGGCGCAGCCATGCGCGCGCGCCAGCGCCGCCTTCTCCTCGGAGCCGACGGTGCCGATCAGGGTCACGCCCAGCAAATTGGCCCATTGGCAAGCGATCAAGCCGACGCCGCCCGCCGCCGCGTGGAACAACACCGTGTCGCCGGGCTTCAGCGCCACCGTGCGGTGCATCAGGTACTGGACCGTCAAGCCTTGCAGCATCATCGCCGCCGCCGTCTCGAAATCGATTTCGTCGGGCAGCACCAGCAGTTTCGCCGCCGGCAAGTTGCGCAGTTCAGCGTACGCCCCATTGGGTCCGCCCGCATAGGCGACCCGGTCGCCAACCTTCACCAGGGTCACGCCCTCGCCCACCGCTGTCACCACGCCAGCGCCTTCGAGACCCAGCCCGGCTGGCAGCGGCTGCGGATACAAGCCGGTGCGAAAATACACATCGATGTAATTGAGGCCGA
>CANFGA010000522.1 GCA_947446335.1 Oxalobacteraceae bacterium
AGCGCGCTGCGCCGGTCCCACAGGGTCGTCGTGATCGAGGTCCCCATGCCGCCGAACATGATGCGCACGAAATTGGACAGGCCGGCCGCCGCCGGGATCTTGTCCGGCGCTTGGCCCGAGAGGATGATCGAGGTCAGAGGAACGAAGAACATCGCCATCGCCGCGCCTTGGATGATGGTCGGAATCATCAGTGCCATCAGATCGACATCGGCCGTGTACTTCGAGCGCATGTAAAAAACCAGTGCAAAGATGATGAACGCCGCGCTGGCGACCCAGCGCGCATCGATCTTCGGCAATATCTTGCCCACCAGCGGCGACATCAGGATGGCCAGGATGCCGACCGGCGCCATCACTTTGCCCGCTTCGGTGGCCGTGTAGCCGATCTGGGTCTGCAGCCATAGCGGCATGATCACCAGCGAACCGAAGAACAGGCCGTAGGCCACCGAGATCGCCACCACGCCGGCGCTGAAATTGCGCCCTGCGAACAGCGACAGGTCGACCACCGGATGATCGTCGCCGAGTTCCCAGATGATGAAGAAGAGGAAGCACACCAAAGCCACCGAACCGAGGATCACGATCTCGCCGGAATTGAACCAGTCGAGTTCCTTGCCCTTGTCCAGCATCAGTTGCAAGCTTCCAACCCACAGTACCAGCAGTGCCAGTCCGATCTTGTCGATGGGGCGCAGCAGCGTCGCCGATTCGCGCTCGCGATAGATAGACCAGGTGGCCCACGCCGCAAAAATACCGATCGGAATGTTGATGTAAAAAATCCACGGCCAAGTGTAGTTGTCCGAAATCCAGCCGCCCAGCAGCGGTCCCATGATCGGCGCCACCAACGTGGTCATGCCCCAGAATGCCAGCGCCATGCCGCTCTTCGATGGTGGATAACTCGACAGCAGCAAGGCCTGGGACAGCGGGATCATCGGTCCGGCCACTGCGCCTTGGAGCACGCGCGCGGCGATCAGGAATTCGATGCTGGGCGCCATTCCGCACATGAAAGAGGCGATCACGAACAGCAAAATCGACGTGATGAACAGCCGGACCTGGCCGAAGCGCATCGTCAGCCAACCGGTCAGCGGCACCGAAATCGCATTGGCGACAGAAAATGACGTGATGACCCAGGTACCTTGCTGTGGCGAGACGCCCAGGTCACCCGAGATTGCCGGAATCGAGACGTTGGCAATCGACGAGTCGAGCACGTTCATGAACACCGCCAGCGACAGCGCCACGGTGCCAAAAACCAGGCGGCTGCCACTCAGGGATTGCAGCGCGGCGCGCGGTGGCGAGTTCATTATCGCGCTGCGCTGCTGGCGGGCTTGGCGCACGCAGCGGGGTTGCTGTCACCACTGTTGTCAACAATGATGCGCGCGATCAGCGCATCGGCCTTGACGCCGGCATCGTCGAATACCGCCGTCTGGTACGCGGCAGTAGTGCGCGCCGGTTGCTTGGTGGTCAGCGAGTTGCCCTCTGACCGGGCAATATCGGCCTCGACCTGCATCGACACTCCCAGACGCAGTGGATGCACTGCCAGCTCGGCCGGGTCGAGCGTGATGCGTACCGGTATCCGTTGCACGATCTTGATCCAGTTGCCGCTGGCGTTCTGGCTCGGCAGCAACGCAAATGCCGACCCGGTACCTGCAGAGAGTCCGGCTACCTTGCCATGGAAGGTGATGTCAGCGCCGTACAGGTCCGAATGCATGATTACCGGCTGGCCGATGCGCATGCGGGCAATCTGCACTTCCTTGAAATTGGCATCGACCCACAAGGAGTCCAGCGGCACGACCGACAACAGCGGCATGCCGCTTGACACCCGTTGTCCGACCTGCACCGAACGCTTGGCGACATAGCCGGTGATCGGTGCCGGCAGCGTGGTGCGGGCCAGTGCCAGGTAGGCACTTTGCACCACGCCACCGGCATGCAGCACGCTCGGCTGCTGGGAAATGGCGGTATGGTCGGCCAGCACCTGGTTCGATATTAGTTGCTGGCGTGCGGTTTCGAGTGCGGCGCTCGCGCCTTGCAGGGTGCTGCGCGCATGCTCCAGGTCCTCTTTCGAGACCGCGCCGGTGCTGATGAGGTCTTGCCGGCGTGCCAGGTCGGCGCGGGCGCGCTCGACATCGTTGCTGCGTACCGCGATGGCGGCAGCCAGGGTGCCATTGTTGGCATACAAGGTACGCACTTCGCGCACCGCCTGCGCCAGTTGCGCCGTTGCATTGGCCAGCGCCACCTTGGCATCGGCCGGGTTGAGCTGAATCAGAACTGCGCCCGCTTGCACCAGTTCGGTATCGTCGGCATGAATCGCCAGCACGGTGCCGACTACCTGCGGCGTCACCTGGACCACGTTGCCGGCGACGTAAGCATCGTCGGTGCTTTCGAAATGACGCAGGAACAAAAACCAGTAAACGCCATAGGCAATGAGTGCGATCAGGACCAGGCTGGCAGCGATGATCAGACGCAGGCGGCGCTTGCTCTTCTTGTTGCTTTCGCCGCTGTTGTTGCTCTTGCTGCTATCGCTGCTCTTGCCGGTCGGTGCAGCGCTGTTGGCGGCGGGTGTTGTATCGGTTTGGCTCATGATGAAAACTTGTTCAAAGTGGACGGTGGTGGGGAGACGGCCGGAGCGCTGCTGTCCGGTCCTGCGCTGTCAGGCGCAACAGGCATGGCGAGCCCGTCATCGGCCGCATCGAAGCCGCCGCCGAGGGCCTTGATCAGGCTGATGCGCAGGTCGAGGCGGCGAGCCTGCGCATCGAATTCGATGCGCCGCTGGACCAGCAAGGTGCTTGCGCTGGCCAACAGTTGCAATTCATTGATGGTGCCAACGCGGCGCCGCTGCTGGGCCAGTGCCAGCGCGTTGACTGCGGCCTGGGTCGCTTGCTGCAAGTTGTCGGCCTGTACTTCGGCGCTACGCAGCGACTGCACCTGATCGGCGACATCATGCAAGGCTTCGGTCAGGCTTTGGTTGTACGACGCGACTGCGCCATCGTAGCTGGCGACCTGCTGGCTCAGTTGCGCGCGCAAGGCGCCGGTCTCGAATACCGGCAGCCGGATCGCCGGGCCGACGCCGACCACGCGGCTGCCGCTCTGGAGCAGGTTCGACAGCCCGAGGCTGGAAAAGCCGGCAAAAGCCATCAGGTCGAC
>CANFGA010000523.1 GCA_947446335.1 Oxalobacteraceae bacterium
CAGCAACTGGCCGGATCCGGCTACGCCATCATGCTGACCGACGCCGATGGCGTGATGCTCAATTTTTTTGGCGATCCCGGTTTTACCCATGCGGCATCGAAAACCGGCCTGATGCAAGGCGCCGTCTGGAGCGAACGCTTGCAAGGCACCAACGGAATGGGAACTTGCCTGGTCGAAAAGCGGCCGATCATCGTGCATCAGGACGAGCACTACCTGGTGCGCAACATCGGCATCAGCTGCGCTGCTGCGCCGATCTGCAATCACCACGGCGACGTCGTCGCCGTGCTCGATGCCTCGGGCGAATCGCGCCTGGCCCAGCAGCACACGCTGGCGCTGGTCAATATGTCGGTCCAGATGATAGAAAACCGGGTCTTCTTGCACCAATTCCGGCACGAATACATCCTGCGCTTTCACAACCGACCCGAATTCGTCGGTACCCTCAGCGAAGGCGCCATCGCCTTCAATGGCGACGGCAGCGTGCTGGCGGCCACCCGCTGCGCCCGCTTCCAGCTCGGCTTCAAGGAACCGGGCGACATGGTCGGGCGCGAGATCGGCGAACTGTTCAATGTCTCGTTTGCCGGTTTGCTGGGCAGCAGCGTGAAGAAGGCATTTCATCCGATGCCGATCTTCGAGGTGCGCAGCGGCGCGCGCTTCTTTGCAGCGATCTATCCCCCGCAGCAGCACAGCACCAGCGCTCCGGCACTACGCTGCGAATCGACCCGCACCCCGCTCGACGAGCTTGAATTCGGCGACCAGGCCATGGCGACCAATATCTCGAGCGCCAAGCGCGTCATGGAGCGCAACGTGCCGATCGTGCTGTGCGGCGAAACCGGCACCGGCAAGGAACTGTTCGCCAAGGCCATCCATCTGTCGGGCAGCCGGGCCCGGAAACCATTTGTCGCGATCAATTGCGCATCGATTCCGGAGTCCTTGATCGAAAGCGAATTGTTCGGTTACAAGGCTGGCGCCTTCACCGGCGCGAGCAAGGATGGCGCCTGCGGCAAGATTTTCCAGGCCAACGGCGGCACGCTGTTTCTCGATGAAATCGGCGACATGCCGATCGCGCTGCAGGCACGCCTGCTGCGCGTACTGGAAGAGCGCGAAGTGCTGGCACTGGGTGCAAGCACGCCAGTCAAGCTCGATATCCGCCTGATCAGCGCCACCCACTGCGATCTCAAGAAAAAGATCGAGCAACATGAATTTCGGGAAGATCTTTACTATCGATTGCAAGGCTTGACCGTCAGCCTGCCGCCGCTGCGCGAGCGCGATGACCGCCTCGGGCTGATCAAGCACCTGCTGGCAAGGGAGTGCGACGACGGCGCCACGGTGTCGATCGACGCCGATTTGCTCGATTTCTTTGATCACCACCGCTGGCCTGGCAACATCCGCCAGCTCTGCCACTTGCTGCGCACCATGATCGCCTTGCGCGAATTCGACGTGCTCACCATCGACGATTTGCCGCCCGACTATGCAATCGAACCGCGTGCGGCGCTGCTGGACGCGGCCGACAACGTGGCACGCAATCCGCTCGAAAATGCGGAAAGGGAGGCCTTGATCCATGAACTGGAGCACCATGGCTGGAACATCAGCACGCTGGCCAAGCAATTGAAGATGAGCCGCAACACGCTGTACCGGAAAATGCGGCGCCTGGACATCAGCGATCCGGAAAAAACCCCATTGCATTGAATCGTGCATAATCGGTGACGTGTTACACCGAGTTCTGATCTCTGGCGCTGCAATGCCAGAGACCAGATACATTCTTGCCACCCAAGAAACCCCGGCTGGCGTCGCTCAGTTGGCAATGCGTTGGCTTGGGTGGCCATCCGATCTCTTTTCCATCATGCCCATGAAACGTTGGACCCTCTTCGCTGCCAGCGCGCTGGCACTTCTTCTGGCCTTGCTCGCTGGCTGCAGCACACTCGATGAGCGCCAGCGCGCCTGGATTTTTCAGCCCAGTGACCGCAGCTGGGGTGGCGGCGTGGCCGCAGCGAACGGCATGGACGAGGTCTGGATCGATGTCGCCACCAAGGCCGGCGCGGCCCCTGCGCAGCTGCACGGCCTGTGGCTCGCTGCAGCCCAACCCGATGCACCGGTGCTGCTGTATCTGCACGGGGCGCGCTTCAACGTCACCGGCTCGGCACCGCGGATGCGGCGGATGCAGGAACTGGGCTTTTCGGTGCTGGGCATCGACTATCGCGGTTTTGGCAAAAGCAGCGCAGCACTGCCATCGGAGCAAAGCGCTTACGAAGATGCGCGCAGCGCCTGGGACTGGCTGGCAAAGCAATACCCCAACCGACCGCGCTACATCTTCGGCCATTCGCTGGGCGGACCGATCGCAATCAACCTGGCCTTTGACGTGAGCGACGAACAAGGCACGATCGTCGAAGGCACCTTCACGTCGATCGCCGATGTCGTGAGCAGCTCGAAATGGGGCTGGGTTCCCGTCTCGCTGCTGATCACCCAGCCCTTCGATTCCGTGCACAAGGTCGCCTCGATCGGATCGCCGCTGCTCGTCGTTCACGGCGGCAACGACCGCACCATCTTGCCAGACCTGGGACGCAAGCTGTTCGAGGCGGCGGCCCAGCCCAAGCAATTCGTGCTGGTCGAAGGCGGTTCGCACCACAATACCAACTCGGTCGGCCAGGCCCAGTACAAGCAGGCGCTGACCGAACTGTTCAAGCTGCAACCGCCGGCCTGATCACGCGGATCAAGCGCTGTCGAACGCATCGGCATCGACACTGACGACGCCGCGCTTGAAGACTGGCTGTGACAGGCTCAGCGGACGCTCGAGCAAGTCCAGCACCAGTTGCGCCGGGTTGCACTCGATCGCCGCATGCAAGCCGGCGAACGAGGTCGTCATCCTTGGATTGACTTCCAGCACCACCACGCCTTGCACCGTACGGATCAGATCGACGCCGACATAGCCCCACAGGCCAGGGATCGCAGCGCCTATCCGACGCGCCAACTGGTCCAGTTCGCCATCGGCATCGACAATGCCATTGACGGTGCTGCCCAGGAAATGAAATTGATTGTCGCGCACGGCGACGCGCTGCAGGTTGCAGCTCAGCAAGCGCGTCGCGCCGTGGCAGCACAGCAGCGACAAACTGCACGCCTGGCCGGCGATGAACGG
>CANFGA010000524.1 GCA_947446335.1 Oxalobacteraceae bacterium
GGTCCCCGCTTTTCGCTGGGTCAGACGATAGACGGGATCGACATGATCTTGCCGGACGCACAGGTTTTGTCGCGTGATCAATGGCCGATGAGCCGCGGTTTGCGCGGCGATTTTGTGAAAACTTTTGAAGTGGAAATTCGCAGCCAGGATAGCGGTGCTGTCATTTTTGTCGATTGCAGCACGGCCCCGATCCTCGACGAAACCGGGGCGCTCGATGTGCTGATCGTGACCTTGATGGACACCAATGAACGTCGGCGCAGCCACGCGCTGCGCGACAGCGAAGCGCGCTTTCGCACATTGATCGAAGATGCGCCGCTGGCGATCGCGATGCTGCGCGCCGGGCATTTCATCTACGCCAATCCGCGCTACCGGGCGCTGCATGACTATCTCGATGGCGACAACTTGACCGGCCGGCCGTGGCGCGAGATGCTGTCGCAGGCCTCCGGCAAGTTGCTGCAGGCGGAACACGATTCGATCGCGCTCGATCGTCCGGTCGAATTGATGTTCGAGGCCGAGGGCTTGGGCAAGAATGGCCGTCTGGTGCCGGTATTCAAGACCACGGCCACGGTCTTGCTCGCCGATGGACCGGCCACCTTGATTTTTGCACAAGACATTTCAGCCCAGAAGGGCGCCGAAGCGGCGATGCGGCAAGCGCTCGATGGCGCGGAAAAAGCCAACCGCAGCAAGGCCGAGTTTCTGGCCAACATGAGCCATGAAATCCGTTCGCCGCTCAATGCGATCCTGGGCCTTGCTTATCTGCTGGAACAAGCGCACCTGAACCCGGATGCGCAAGACATGGTGCGCAAAATACGGTCTTCGGGCCGGCTGCTGCTGGGCATCATCAGCGACATCCTCGACGTCTCGAAGATCGAAGCTGGCCACATGAAAATCGAGCAAGTCCCTTTTTGCCTGGCCGATGTGATCGACAACCTGGCCACCGCGATGGGGATTGCGGCTGCAGGAAAAAACATCGAGCTGGTCATTCATCGGCTGCCGCCAGGGTTGGCGATGGTGGTCGGCGATGCGTTGCGTCTGCAGCAGGTGCTGCTCAATCTGACCAGCAACGCCATCAAATTCACCGAGGCTGGCCAGGTCTCGCTGCAGGTCGAATTGCTCTCGCGTAGCGCAGACCAGATGCTGCTGCGTTTTTGCGTGCGGGACACGGGGATCGGGATCGCCCTCGCGCAGCAAGGCGATGTATTCCTGGCATTCACGCAAGCCGACAGTTCGACCACGCGCCGCTTCGGCGGCAGCGGACTGGGGCTGGCCATTTGCCGCCAATTGGTGGGTTTGATGCAAGGCGAGATTGGCCTGAGCAGCACGCCCGGCCAGGGCAGCGAATTCTGGTTCACGCTGCCGCTGCTGGCCGTTGCAGACACCGATTCCTTTGCCTTCGATACGGTCCGCACGATCCCTTCGCTCCAGATGTCTGGCCTTGGCCTGGCCGGCATGCACCTGCTGGTCGTCGACGACAGCGAGATCAACCGCGAAGTGGCGCAGCGCATCTTGCGCGACCAGGGCGCCGTGGTGACGCTGGCAGTCGACGGCAAGGCCGCGCTGGACTGGCTGCTGGAGCATCCCGACCTGATCGACCTGGTCTTGATGGATGTGCAAATGCCGGTCATGGATGGGATCGAGGCAACGCGCCAGTTGCGCCGGTTGCCGCAGTTCGATACCCTCCCCATCATCGCGCTGACAGCCGGCGCTTTCCAGTCACAGCAAGATGCGGCCCGTGCCGCGGGCATGACCGATTTCGTCAGCAAGCCCTTCGATGTGCCGTTGATGACCGCGCTGATCCAGCGCCTGGTGGCGCGGCGCAAGCTCAATCTGGTACCGATTCCATCGGCCGATTTCGTGGCGCAGTCGAGTGTCGCGGCACCGGTCGCATCTGGGCCGGTCGCAGCTATGCCGGGCGCCCCTGAGCCGGGCGCCCCTGAGCCGGGCGCAATCGATCTCGCGCGCGGCATGCAGCTCTGGTCCGATCCGGATGCTTACCGTAATTATCTGTGCCACTTCGCCCGCAGCTATGGCGATGCGGTCGATCTGATGGAAGCCAGTGTGGCGCTCGGCGATCGCGCGGCGGCCGCGCGCCTGGCGCACAAGCTGGCCGGCGTGGCCGGCAATCTGGCCTTGCCCGACACCCATCATCTGGCGCAGCAAGCCGAGCGGGTGCTGCTGGAAGCGGGCGATCCGGCTGCGGCACTGGCCCAGCTGCGCACAGCCTTGATGCAAGCGCTGGCCAAGATCGCCGCCTATGCCGTGCATCAGGCAGCGCGAACGGATGTGCCAGCGGCGACCGGATCGGTTGACCTGGCCAGGCTGCTGTCGGAGCTGTTGATGGCACTCGATGGCGATGATCCGCAGCCGGTGGAACCGTTGCTGGCGCTGCTGGCGCAGCACTTGCCGCGGCGCCAGCTTGAGCCCATCGAACGCTGCGTGCGCGGTTTCGATTTTCGCGGTGCCGAAGCCCGGGCGCTGGAGCTCGCTGGCGAGCTCGGCACATCAGTGGAGCTTCGGTCTTGCTCGCCCGATTGAAGCTTGGCTTCCTGCAGCGCTGGCCAGCCATGCCGCACATCGCTGCATGGCTGGCGGTGGGCATGATGATCGCTGCCTTGTGGATGCGTGTCGCTACGCTGGTCGAACAAGATCGCGCCACCACGATCTACAATGCCGTGCGCGACATGTCGAACCTGACCCGGGTGGCGCAGGAGCATGCATTGCGCACCTTTCGCAGCGCCGACCAGGCGCTGCGTTTCGTGATGGCGCGCCATGCCGAGCAAGGCGCGGCACTCGATTTGAAGGCCATGATCAGGCTAGGCGTCATCGATGCCGAGATCTTCAATCAGGTCGGCATCATCGATGCCAATGGCATTTATGCATTGAGCAATCTGCCGGCGACACCGGCTCTGGATTTGTCGGATCGCCAGCATTTCAAGGTGCATCTGGACAAGGATAACGATGACTTGTTCATTTCGAAGGCGCTGCTCGGACGCGGAACGAACAAATGGTCGATCCAGTTGAGCCGCCGCATCAACGACCAGAGCGGTGCTTTCAACGGCGTGGCCGTGGTCTCGATCGACCCGTATTATTTCACCCGTTTCTTTGGCGACTTGAATCTGGGCTTGCA
>CANFGA010000525.1 GCA_947446335.1 Oxalobacteraceae bacterium
GTCAGGGTATCGTGGTGCGCCATGTGCAAAATGCGCTGCTGTGCCAGTTTCGGTTCGCTGATATCGCGCAAAATCACCACGATGCCGCCGTCGACCGCCACCACCTGCCGCTTCAGCCAGCGCGCGCGCACCGCAAGCATGTGGTTTTCCCATTCCCTTTCCTGCACTCCGCCCTGCACCGCCACCTGCAGCAGTTCGTCGAAGATGCCGCTGCTGCGGCATTCAGGCAACAAGGTGCACAGCGCCCTGCCCAGCAAATCCTGCTTGCTCATGTTGGCCATTTTCTCGGCCCGGCTGTTGGTCGCATCGATGACGAAATCAACAATGACGCCCGCCCCGTCCGTCACTGCATGCAACACGAAGAACGCATCCAGGCTCGCTTCCGAGGCTGCAGCGTAAGTGTCTTGTGCACGGCGGATGCGGCGCCGGGTCTTGGTTTGCCATGACCAAAGGCAGAGCAGCGTGGTGATCAGCAGCAAAACGGCGCTGGCAATGCCGGCCTGCCACAGATCGCTGCTGCGGCCTCTTTCGAAGGCGATCATTTGTTCAGCTTCGGCCAAACCGACCAAGGCACTCAATGGAAACCCGCTCAGGGGCTGCACCAGCGTGTAGCGCGCTACTGCATCCCACGCACTGACACTTGGCACACCGGATGCCTGCGTTACCATGGCAGGGGCCGCGCCGCCCCACGAGATGACATCGCCGCTGCGCGCAATGCGCATCACGCCGTCGCTCCCGAACAGACCGAGTACGCCGTGCTGGCCCAGACGCGAGCGCTCGTAGCCGCTGGTGAAATAGGCTGGATGGACCGCGACCAGGGCGATGCCGGCAAAATTGCCGCCAGTATCGTTCAAGCGACGCGTGAAGTACAGACGACTGTCGTCGTCTGCGGGCCCATTGCGCATGGTCTGGCTGACGAAAAAAGTCCCGCTGTCGCGCTCCTGATGAACTTGAAAATAGCGTTGCGCAGCGACCGAGCCCAGCGCGCCGATCCCATTGCGGGCCACGATCATCCCGTTGCGGTCGGCGATATCGACTGTAAACACCATCGAGGACGGCAAGATGCCTTGCTGGTTCAGCGTCGCCAATGCGGCAGGCGCGGACGCACCATGCAATTCAAGCGCATATTTGAGCACGCGCAGGGTCTGATCAATGCTGCCCAGATTGCGGACAATCTGAACTTCATAGGTATTCATCAGTTCCTGATTGAGTTCCCTGGCTGCCCCCTGGGCGCGCGCGCGTTCGACGTCAATGGAACGCAAGGTGCTGCCCCAGATCACGCTCAGCACCAATAGTGTCAACAGCGGCAACCAGACATGGGCTTCCATCCAGCGCAAGAACCAGCGTTTGTCGGCGGCAGGATGGATGGTCATCTCAAGGCACCAGCAGCACGGCCTTGACGCTGGAATCGAACGCCGACCTGTCGATATAGCCGATCAGGTTGGGGTTCGCTGCCACGAGCTTGCGCACGGCAATGCTGTCGGACACTTCCCTGGGCGGCTGCCTGCGCCCGGTAAAGATCATCTTGGTCCAGTAAGCCTTGAGCAACGCTGGCGTCTTGGCGGCAACCTTGACATAGAACTCATCCCGGATCGCCGAACCGATGCCCAAGTCGAGCGCAACCACCTCCCGTCCATCGGGGAAATGGCCGGACTGGCCAAGGAAAATGTCGGCCACCTGATTCTGGCGCAACGTCAGCGCCTGGTTGCCGGCCGAGACGATGACCATGATCTCGCCGGCCTGGGCCGTGACGGCCAGTGCAGATAACAGGAAAACCGACAACAGCGAGGCTACCAGCAGGCGCATGATTTTTTTGACGAGCATCGCAACTTCCATCAATAGACAAAGTCGAGCACGGCGCTCACGACATTGACGGCGACGCCCGATCTGAAGCCAGGCTGCACATTGATCAGCATCCCTGACGAACCCGCTTGCGGCAGAACACGGTCATATTGCAACTTGAGCGCAATATTGGGCGCCACATCCCAGCGCACCCCTGCTGTCACCGATTGTTGAACCGAGATCGAGCCGAGCAACTGGTTCAAGCCCGCGTTGAGCATCGCGGCGGCGCCCAACGCCGCAGGCGGCAACCCCGCCAGAGTCAAGCCTGGGTCGCTACGGTTGCTGTTGGCTCTCGATTGGGCGTAAGTCATGTAAGGCGTGAGATTGCCAAAGCGGTAGCCGGCACTGGCATACAGCGCGGTTCTGTCGCCGAGAAACGATTTGCTTCGCATGCGTCCAAGCTCGCCCATCACGAACCAGTTGCCGGGATCGTAGTTGGCGCCAATGCCGATGATATCCACCCGTTTATGATCGATGTCGTATCGGCCAGCCAGTGCGATGCCTTGCGCTCCAAATTGTCGGAATCTATCAAAAAAAGGGCCGGCCGCGTCATATGTCAGGTTGCCGTTGAGCAAGCTGGCGCGCACGCTGAGCGCACCATAATCGCTGGTGTTGGCGATGCCGATCAAGGCATGGCCGTTTGCCGACTGGCCATGGTTCAGCTTGACATGGGTGGTGCCGTACGATGCCTGGGTCATGTTCCTGACCGGGCCGGCATGCCAGCGATAATTGATATCGACGCCATCGCTGTTGCTGATCGGAACGGCGCCGTAGACCTCGACCGGCGTGCGCACCCAAGGAATGGCGTAAGCGGCCTGGCGGTAATCGGCGGCCAGCAGTAGCGGCAGCGCGATCCGGCCTACGCGCACGCTCAAATCGGGCGTGATCTGGTATTTGATATTGGCCCACTCAACGACGGGCGCATAGGAATTGTCGACGCTTTGCTGGCTGATCACTTGCACCACGGCCGACCATTGCGCATCGAGTTTCACGCCCAGTTGCGCGCCGAAGCGACTGTCGACGTCCAAACTCCAGGGGTGGCTGAATCCGGCACCGCTCGCTTTCAAGATACTGGTCGAAAAGTCGGCCTCGCGCTGATCCGAATGCGTCACGCCGAAGCTGCCAAAGCCGCCAAACGACCAGATCGGATGACTGTCACCGATGTCATCATCGGCGTGCGCGGCTTGAACGACGGCCAATTGACCAAACCCAAATGCGATGGCGATCCAGGCTGCCAGTTTGCGGTGAGCATGATGTTGTTGTTGTTTTTTATTCATTTCA
>CANFGA010000526.1 GCA_947446335.1 Oxalobacteraceae bacterium
CCCAATCGCCGGCGTGCTGGAAATTGCTCATGATGTAAGTCCAGCCATTGAGATCGTCGACCACATGCAAACCGGTCGCTTCGCCGCCGGCCGGCATCGACATGATGCGCGCCAGCGTCTTGGTGTCCACGTTGTAAGCCCACAGGAAATTGTTGACGTGGCTACCACTATCCTCGCCGATGAACAGGGTGCGCAATTTTTCCGAAAATTTCAGGTTGTCCGGATTGGCAATCTTGTCTGCATTGGCCTTGTTGCCGAGTGCATCGGGGGTGGCGAGGTCTTCGCCCAACAGCAGTGCCTTCATTTGCACTGCCACCCATGCACTGTCGATCGCCACACCGCCCAAGTCTTTCTGGCCGCCGGTGAGCGTGTGCGCCATGACGCCGCCGGCAACCAAGGCTTTGTCGAGCGCGATGCCGCTTGCCGCATTCCAGCCTTTGCCAGTTTTTACCATCGAATCCTGCATGTTTTGCAGCGCCGAGTACGCGATCTTGTCCTTGATGTTGACGGTGGTACCTTCCATCTTCGAAAAGCCCATGCTGGCGCCAACCAGGTACGCATAGCGATGCGTTTCCAGGAATGCCGCCGCCTTTTCCATGCCAGGAACCAGCTTGACCCAGTTCGCGGTGCCGTTGAGGAAAATTTTCGTGTAGCTGGTGTCGCTCGGGTCGGCTTTCTTCACATCCATGATGTCCGAGGACTTGAGCGTATTGGCCATCTTTTCAATCTCGGCGCTGGTGGCGTGGCCGAGGTTGATCCAGCTCAAGCTGCAGCCGGGGGCAGCCGGGTCGATCGAAAAGCCCGTGCCCAGTTTGGCTGCGTACAAGGTACCGGCCGACAGATCTTTTTCCTTGTCGGCGATGAACATGAACAAGGCGCTGTTGGTGGCATCATCGCCCATCAGCACGGTGCGGTTGTCGGGCATCACTTGCACCAGTTCGTGCGAGATGCGGCCCAGGCAATAATGCTTCTTGATCGTGCCGGTGCCGTCCGGATTGACCGTCACTTCAGGCAAATGGCCATAGTGGTAGGGATTGGCCGCCGTTTCGGAACCGAGCAAGTGCTTGCTGAATGCCTTGAATTGGCTGTTGTCAGCAGCAAACGGTGCATCGGGCTCGTATTCTTCGCTCGACAAGTGCGTGTTCCATGGCGAGAGGCTGGCGCCGCAGGTGATCCACAGGCCATGCGCAGCCGAGGTGTCGACGTTGTGATATTTGACCAGGCTGAGCTTGCCCGTGCTCTGGTTCTGGTCCAGCGTCAGCACCGCGATCGGCGATGGCAACAGGCCGTAGGCGCTGTCGCCCTTTTGGTCGCGCGTGGTGTATTCGAACTGAACGACGGCGAACACGGCCTTGCCCGTGATGCCGGCCACCGTCGGATTGGCCAGCGCCAGCAGCGAAGTGCCATCCGGTGCGTCGGAAAAGAACTGGCGCTCCTTGCCAGCGACCGATTGATCGAGAATCGGCTTGTTATTGATGTCGACATAGCCGCCACTCAAGACCTTGCCGCCCTTGCCGTCTGGAACCATGTCGCCGGTGACGAAAAAGGTTTCGTAAGCCAGTTTGTAGTTTTGCGTGGTCTTGTCGCTGAATTCGACATTGAAGCTCGATGCCACCGTCGTCGTCGCCATCGCAGCAGGGTTGGCCAGCGTCGGCGCTGTCATCGAGCCAAACGACGAAGCGGTATAGCTGGGAACAAAATCGGACCCGCCACAAGCAGACAGCATGGAGGTGGACGCGAACGCGCCCATGGGCAGCAACGGTGCGCTGGCGAGAAATTTGATGATTTGTCGGCGTGAAAACTGACGAGTATCGGACATGGGTTGATTCTCAAGGTTCGGTTGATCTGCTGCCCGCGTTCTGCGGCAAGGCACTTTTGGCGTCAGCGGTGGCGCATGCTGTTTCCTGTCATGAAGGAGTGTAGTGACCGTATGTGACCGCTTGATGAAGCGCTCGACAATTTGTCGATATATTTCCATTGAAAAATGCCAGCCATGCCTGGCGGATGCAAAAAAAACTGACCCGGCGCCTGTTTTTCACGTGCGGCGCCGACGTCGGCCAGGACTAAGGGCCATACTGCAGAGCCTGCCAAAAAATGAAGATGGACATGAATCAAAAGAATCCTGCACCGTTGAGCCAGCCCTTGATCATGCTGATGGCCACGGCCACCGGGTTGCTGGTGGCCAGCAATTACTATGCGCAGCCGCTGCTGGCCGGCATCGCCACGGCATTTGCGCTGTCGGTCAATCAGGCCGGGCTGATCGTCACCACGGCCCAGATCGGCTATGCGCTAGGGCTGATGTTCATCGTGCCGCTGGGCGACAAGTTCGAGCGGCGCGCCTTGATCGTGGTGATGACCTTGCTGTCGGCTGGAGGCATGCTGATCACCGCGCTGTCGCCGAACATCGCCTGGATGATCGTGGGCACCGCGCTGACCGGCTTGTTTTCAGTCGTGGCCCAGATTCTGGTGCCGCTCGGCGCCACGCTGGCCGCGCCCGAGCAGCGCGGCAAGGTGGTCGGCACCATCATGAGCGGCTTGTTGCTGGGTATCTTGCTGGCGCGCACCGTGGCGGGATTGCTGGCGTCGTTGGGCGACTGGCGCACGATCTACTGGGTCGCCAGCGCCTTGATGACGGTCATGGCGCTGGTGTTGTGGCGCGCGCTGCCGCGCTACAAGGAAAGCAGCGCGCTGGCCTATCCGCAATTGCTGGCGTCGATTTTTGCGCTGTTTTACCGCAACCGGAACTTGCGCACGCGCGCCTTGCTGGGCGCGCTGACGTTCGCCAATTTCAGCGTGCTGTGGACCTCGATGGCATTTTTGCTGGCGGCACCGCCGTACCGCTATTCGGAGGCGATGATCGGTTTGTTCGGCCTGGTCGGCGCGGCCGGCGCGCTGGCCGCGACCCGCGCCGGGCGTCTGGCCGACCAAGGCAAATCAAGCCAGACCACGTCGGCATGCCTGCTTTTGTTGCTCGCGTCGTGGCTGCCGATCTGGCTGGGCCAGCATGCGATCGCCGCGCTGGTGATCGGCATCATCGTGCTCGACCTGGCGGTGCAGGCGATCCATGTGACGAACCAGGCGATGATCTATCGGATGATGCCCGAGGCGCGCAGCCGCCTCAC
>CANFGA010000527.1 GCA_947446335.1 Oxalobacteraceae bacterium
AGCCGGCCGCCGGTGAACTCGATGCGCAACTCGGGCGACGTGAAGGCGCGCGCGCCTGCCGGATCCGGAATCATGATGACGCGCAAGAATTCTTCCACCAGTGCCACGGCATCCTGGCCGGCATCGCTTGCTTGAGAGGGGTGATTCATGATTCTCCTTGGTGCGCGCCGCTGGCGCAATGATGTTTTCCATGCCTGCCGAACCAGTGGCATGGTGCTGGGGTCAGCAATCGATGTTCTTGAGATCGGGGACCGATGCGGCAGCGGCGCTGCCGGATTTTTTTGTGCGTTTTTTTGTTAGTTCGTGGCGCTTGCTGAAAGCCAAGCCCATGACCAGACTTTGGACCAGGCACATGGCCGAGGTCAGCGACCGAAAGCCTTTCAACTCGGCGTCATTGACCTCCAGCACCAGGTCCGCGTCCTTGGCGACAGGACTGAGGCCAGCGTTGGTGATGGCCAGCCGCTTGGCGCCGCTCTGGCGCACCAGATCGCAGATCGCCAGCGTATCGGCCGCATACGGTGGAAAGCTGATGGCAATGAGCAAGTCTTGCGCATTGACGACGCTGGCCTGTTCGGCAATCGCACCGCCCAGGCCGCTGATGAGCACCGCAGGCTGGCCGATCCGGTTCAGCGCATACGACAGATAAGCGGCCACCGCGTAAGAGCGGCGCAGACCCAGCACATGGACGATGCGCGCATTCTGGATCAGGCTGATCGCTGCGCGCAGCGGCAACGCGCCAGCCTCGGCTTGCAAATGCTCGAGCGAGACGATGTTGGCTTGGCTAAAGGCGCGCAGCAGCGCCGCAGGATCGTCCGGATTGTCGAGGGCTTGTTCGCCACCGACATGGCGAATGCGTTCGCTGAAGGTCGGCTTGAGCGCGGCCCGCAATGGCTCGCGAAACAGGTGTTGCAACTGCGCATAGCCATCGAATCCCAACGCCTTGGCCAGCCGGATGAACGCCGCCGCCGACATGCCGGCGCTGGCGGCAACCGTTGCCACCGGGCTCAGCGCCAATTCGTTCGGATGATCGAGCGCGTAACGGGCCGCATCGCGCATGCGCGGCGTCAGACGCACGCTGGCGCTGATGATCAGCTGGCGCAACGCGTCCAGCGTCGCGGGTTTGTCTGCCCCGGGTTGATCTGTCATCGTGATCTCAAAACGCCCGCACTTCGCCGCGCGGCACGAACTGGCCCATCCCTTCGCGGCCCAGCCATGCGGGTCCGTCGACGATCAGGGTGCCGCGCAAGAATACTTTTTCGACCCGCCCGCGCAGCGTGCGCCCCTCCAACAGCGTGTAGTCGCAATTGCCATGCAAATGTTTGGCATGCACGGTCTGGCTCGCATTCGGATCGAACAGCACGATGTCGGCGTCGCTGCCCACCGCGATCGTGCCTTTTTTCGGGAACAGCCCAAACAGTTTGGCCGGGGTGGTGGCGGTGAGTTCGACAAAGCGATTGAGCGACAACTTGCCTTGCATCACGCCGATGTCAAACAGGCTGACCAGGCGCGTCTCCAGGCCGGGCGCGCCATTGGGAATCAGCGAAAAATCGTCCTTGCCGCGCATTTTTTGCAATTGATAACCGAGGTGGCCTTCCTTCATGCAAAACGGACAATGATCGGTCGCAATCACTTGCAGATCGTCGTAGCGCAGCGCCCGCCACAGATGTTTCTGATCGTCCGGCGTGCGCAGCGGCGGCGTCATCACGTATTTGGCGACTTCGAATTCATCGCTGTTGTAGACCGAATCATCGAACAGCAAATAGTGGGGACAGGTTTCGGCAAACACCGGGATGCCTTCGGCGCGCGCGGCCACGATATGTTTCAGTGCGTGATTGCTTGAGACATGGACAAAGTAGATCGGTGCCTCGGCCAGTTCAGCGAGCCGGATGCCGCGATGCGTCGCTTCGCCTTCCATGATCGCCGGGCGCGTCATCGCATGGTAGCGCGGCGACGTGTGGCCCGCTTCCAGCGCTTCCTTGATCAGCAAATCGATGACGGTCCCGTTCTCGGCATGCAAGGCCACCATGCCGCCCTCGGCCCCCACTTGCCGCAACATGCGAAAAATCGCCGCATCGTCCGCCATCATCACGCCGGGATAGGCCATGAACATCTTGAAGCTGGTCACGCCTTCGTGCCGCATCGCATGCCGCACATCGATCAGTACCTGGTCATCGACCCGGGTGACGATCAGGTGCAAGCTGAAATCGATCGCCACTTGCGACTGCGCATTGCGCTGGGCGCGGGCGATCGCTTCGAGTGGCGAATCGGTCGCCGTTTGCAGTGCAAAATCGACGATCGTCGTAGTGCCGCCAAAGGCTGCCGCGCGGGTGCCGCTGGCAAACGTGTCGCAAGTGACGGTGGGCCCGATCACGTTTTCCAGATGCACGTGGGTGTCCACGCCGCCCGGCAATACATACAGACCGGTGGCATCGACGACCGCCACATCGGGGCCGACTTCAAGATGGCGGCCGATGGTGTCAATGATGCCGCCACGCATGAGCACATCGGCGACGTAGTCGTCGGTGGCGGTGATGATGCGGCCGTTGCGGATCACGGTTGCGGGCAGGGTAGGGCTCATGTGCGGACTCCAACAGGTGCGGACAGAATCGATGGTGCAGGGCGGTAGGTATTGCCGGACAGCGTGAAGATGGCCGGCAAGTCGTCCGCAAACCATAGCAACTTGACTCATTTAAATCAAATTTATTTTTAATGAATTTTTTGTTTTATCTTGGTGCGTAATGACAAAATGCATTCATTTGGAGCGCAACATGCACCAACTGCGCGCTTTTTGATGATCGTGCGTTTCGTCGTCACCGACTCGCCCCGGAGAACTTGTGCTGGCACAATCTTTGCGATAGTTGCAAGCATGACTATCCAAACCATACCCGCCGCCATCGAATTGATCACTCTGACCAAACGCTTTGCCCAAGGCAAGCCCGCCGTCGACAACATCAATTTGCGCATTGCCAGCGGCAGCTATTGTTGCCTGCTTGGTCCCTCGGGTTGTGGCAAGAGCACGACGCTGCGCATGATCGCCGGACACGAGAGCGTCACCAGCGGTGACATTCTGTTGGAAAACCGTAACATCACCGATCGGCCCGCTGCGGCGCGCGGCACGGCG
>CANFGA010000528.1 GCA_947446335.1 Oxalobacteraceae bacterium
GGATATCCGGCTTGTCATCGGTGTATGTCAACCTCGTTCGTGATGGGATGCTGTTGGCCACCCTGCAGCAGATGGACGGTGCAGAAATCGGTAACTACCGTCATTTTAATTTCAATCCAGGATTGATGTAGGTTTTGGTCGAAATTTCCAGCGCCAGCCCGAGATGCTGGGTCAATTCCTGGTCCGTGGTGCCGTTTTTCAATTCCTGGACCGCGAAGGTATTGCGCAAGGTGCGCCCGCCTGAGCGCGCCATGGTCATGCCGGCGCGAATAAACGTGGCTTTCACCTGGCGATAGACGGTCGCCTTGTCCAGCTTTTCCGCCCTCAGATTGGCCGGAAACAAGAGCGTGCCGGGGATGGCGCTGGCCTTGCGTTCCTGCAGCCAGGCCAACACGTCGGGCACGGCGATCGGATGCAGCAAGGTTGCGTGCTCATAACTGGTGTCTTGCTTGGCTTCGGGCGTGATCGACAGCAGCAGCGATCCGTCCAGCTCCGCTTGCGTGCCCACTTCGTCGATCTGCATGCCGATGACCTCGGATACGCGCAGGCCGGCGCACAGCATGATCAATTGCATGGCCCGGTCGCGCCGCCGTTTCCAGCCTCTGGAGGGCTGGACGCCGTGCGGGTTGGCCAGATGGACGGGCAGGGCTGCCAAAAATTGCAGCAATTGGGCATCCGTCAGCGCGACCATTTCCTGGTCCTTGGCGACGCTCTTGCGGGTCGCTTCGAAGATCGCATGCTGCGCCGGGTTCGGACTGGTGTTCAGATGGCTGTAGCAACGCTCCAGCAGGCGCAGATAACGGTAGGAAATCTTGCTGTTCAAATCAGGCTTGCCATTCTCGCCCAACTCCAGAAATGCCAGCAGATCGCGGTGGTCGATGGTGGCGAGCGTTTTGTGTTGCGATTGCATCCAGCGCACGAACTTGCCGAACATCAACGTATAAATGGTGGCGGAGTCATCCGAGATGGGCTTGACGTCGAGACGATCGCCGGCGCGCAAACTGGTGGCTGAAAAGGCAGGGGAGCGCACGAAGAGCTTGAACTGGGCCAGCGGGTCGCTGTTCCATAGCGAGGTTATGTTTTCCATGGCAGCACCTGAAGAGAGGATGTGGATTCATCTTACTCCTTTTTGCAACTAACCGAAAAATGATATTGTACGGCTTTGCTCTTATTGATCGGTGCTCATTGAAAATGAGGGCGCGCAACTATCCATTTGAAAAAATAAATTTGCAACTAACCGATTTGCATATTCAAACAAAAAAAGCGTCTACAACAAAATGCTTCGCGCACCTTGCCGGGTTAAAACTGGCTTTGAAAGTTTCTGAACGCACTGAAGGGAGGAGGGGGTGAAAAAAACGTCAGCAGAAAAAAAGGATAGTGCTCCAGATGCTGCGAAGTCGAGCGCAGCATCTGGTCATGTCAAACCAGAATCAAAACTCTTCCCAGTCATCGGTGGCAGCAGATGCCTTGGCGGATGCCTTTGGCGCTGCCAATTTGGCAGGCTGGGCCGTTGCCGCCAGCCGTTGCGGCGCAGGCTTGGGCGCTGCGGGCTTGACCACGCTGCGCGTTGCAACTTGCGCGCTGCCATGCAAATTGCCGTACTCATTGCCCTGGCTGCTGCCAATCTTGAATACATCGACGACATTGGTCAAATGCTCGGTCTGCTCTTGCATCGTCGCTGCGGCAGCCGATGCCTGCTCGACCAAGGCAGCATTTTGTTGCGTGACCTGGTCCATCTGCGCGATGGCTTCGTTGATTTGCTCGATGCCCGACATCTGCTCGTTGCTGGCCGAACTGATCTCGCCCATGATATCGGTCACGCGCCGCACGCTGGCAACAATCTCGGTCATCGTGATGCCGGCCTGGTCGACCAACTTGGCGCCGATATCGACTTTTGTTACCGAATCACCGATCAATTCCTTGATTTCCTTGGCTGCGCCAGCTGAGCGCTGCGCCAGATTGCGCACTTCGGTTGCTACCACCGCAAAGCCGCGGCCTTGCTCGCCGGCCCGAGCCGCTTCCACGGCAGCGTTCAACGCCAGGATATTGGTCTGGAAAGCGATGCCATCGATGACGCCAATGATATCGACGATCTTCTTCGACGAGTCATTGATCGAGGTCATCGTATCGACCACCTGCGCCACGACAGCGCCACCCTTGCTTGCCACTTCGGCAGCCGACAGCGCCAATTGGTTGGCCTGACGCGCATTGTCGGCGTTTTGCCGCACGGTGCTGGTCAATTCTTCCATCGACGATGCAGTTTCTTCGAGCGAACTGGCCTGGTGCTCGGTGCGCGAGGACAGATCCAGGTTGCCGGCAGCAATTTCGGCCGACGCCGTGGCTATGGTGTCGGTGCCGACGCGCACATCGCCGACAATTTGTATCAGGCTATCGTTCATGTCCTTCAGCGCTTGCAATAATTGGCCGATTTCATCTTTCGATGTCACCTTGATGTCGTAGGTCAGATCGCCGCTGGCGACGGTGCGCGCGGCGATCACGGCGCTGTTGATCGGGCCCACGATGCGGCGCGTCGTCAACCAGGCAGCGATGAAGCTGATCAAGGCGCCGATGATGCCAAGAATGATCATCAGCATGCCGGCCGAACTGGCAGTCTCGGTGGCTTGGGCGCTGGAAATGCGCATCAATTCAACTTCAAATGCAATGAGCTTGTCGAGTTCTTCAAAAAATTTCTGCTGACTAGGCCGCACTTCCTGGAACAAGAAAATGATCGCGTACTCCTTGTTGCCTGCCTTCACCAGGCTGACCAATTGATCGCGGCCTGGCCCGAACTTGGCCCTGGCCTCGACGATGGACTGGAACTGTTTTTGCGCTTGCGGCACCTTCAGCGAAGCACCCAATTTTTCGAGAGCGGCAGATACTTGCTTCGTGGTCGACTCGATGGATGCGATTTGTGCGTTGATCTCTTCCGGATCGCTCATCAAGAGGATGTTGCGCAGGCTGCGCGCTTGCCGTTCGATCGCATCCTTGATGCTGTAGAGATCGCTAACTTTTTGATAGCGCTCGTTGACCGTCAAGTTGATTTCCGAACTGATCAAGTTGAGCTTGTTCGTGCCCACCGCCACCACCATGGCCAGCACCAGCACCGTCAGAGAAAATGCGA
>CANFGA010000529.1 GCA_947446335.1 Oxalobacteraceae bacterium
ACGTGCTGGGCCTCTCGCGCGTGCGCGTCGCCTACACCGCTGGCGCGGCGATCGGGCCCGATCTGTTTCGCTTCTATCGCTCGATCGGCATCAACTTGAAGCAATTGTACGGTTCGACCGAAACCTGCGCCTATGTCTGCTTGCAGCCCGACGGCAACATCAAGTTCGACAGCGTCGGCTTGCCGGCGCCGGGCGTCGAAGTCAAGATCGCGCCCAACGGCGAAGTGCTGGTCAAGTCGGTCTCGACGATGAGCGGCTATTACAAGCGGCCCGACGCCACGCTTGAGGTGATCGATGCCGACGGCTATTTTCACACCGGCGACGCCGGCGTGTTCGACAGCGAAGGCCACTTGAAGATCATCGACCGCGCCGCCGATGTCGGCAAGATGACTGGCGGAGCGATGTTCGCGCCCAATTACATCGAAAACAAGCTCAAGTTCTTCCCTTTCATCAAGGAAGCGGTGGTCTTCGGCGACGGCCGCGACCAGGTCTGCGCCTTCATCAACATCGATCTGGAAGCGGTCGGCAACTGGTCCGAGCGGCGCGCGATCGCCTATTCCGGCTACACCGACCTGGCCGCGCGCACCGAAACGCATGAATTGATCCGCGATTGCATCGAAAAAGTGAATGCCGACCTGGCTGGCGAAGCGCTGATGGGCGATACCCAGATCCGCCGCTTCCTGATCTTGCACAAGGAACTCGATCCGGATGACGGCGAACTGACCCGCACCCGCAAGGTGCGGCGCAAGTTCGTCGCCGAAAAATATGCGGTGCTGATCGATGCGCTGTACGCGGGCAAGAACTCGCAGTACATCGAGACCCAGGTCAAGTTCGAGGACGGGCGCATCGGCAGCGTCAGCGCCGACTTGAAGATCTGGGACTGCAAGGCCTTCCCCACCCTGGCAAGCGCGGCATGATCGAGGATGACACCATGCAAATGAATGAACCTGAAGTGCATTTCGAGGCCGGCCGCAAGTTCGGCCCGGTGATCCTGGACCTGAAGAACATCTCGCTCTCGTTCGGCGGCGTCAAGGCGCTGACCGACATCTCGTTCGATGTCAAGGAACATGAAATCCGCGCCATCATCGGCCCCAACGGCGCCGGCAAGAGTTCGATGCTGAACGTGATCAACGGCGTCTACCGGCCGCAGCAGGGCGAAATCATCTATCGCGGCGAACACCGCAAGGGGATGGATTGCTACAGCGCCGCCAAGTCGGGCATCGCGCGCACGTTCCAGAATATCGCGCTGTTCAAGGGCATGTCGGTGCTCGACAACATCATGACCGGGCGCAACCTGAAGATGACGTCGAACTTCCTGCTGCAGGCGCTGTACTGGGGCCCGGCGCGGCGCGAAGAAACACTGCACCGCGAAAAGGCGGAACAGATCATCGACTTCCTCGAAATCCAGGCGATCCGCAAGACCCCGGTCGGGCGCCTGCCATACGGCTTGCAAAAGCGGGTCGAACTGGGCCGTGCGCTGGCCGCCGAACCCAAGATATTGCTGCTCGACGAGCCGATGGCCGGCATGAATGTCGAGGAAAAACAGGACATGTGCCGCTTCATCCTCGATGTCAACGACCAGTTCGGCACCACGATCGTGCTGATCGAGCACGACATGGGCGTGGTGATGGATATCTCGGACCGGGTCGTGGTGCTCGATTACGGCAAGAAGATCGGCGACGGCACGCCGCATGAGGTGCGCAACAACCAGAGCGTGATCGACGCTTATCTGGGCGGTGGAGCAGGCGGTTAAGGCCTGCCGGCCTGCGAAACGATCTGCCAACGGCAGATTCCTGCGCACGAATCGTATACAAGGAGTTTCACAATGAATGTCAGTTTTTTCTTCGAGGTGCTGATCGCCGGTCTGCTGTCGGGCGTGATGTATGCGCTGGTGGCGATCGGCTTCGTCCTCATTTACAAGGCCTCGGGCGTGTTCAACTTCGCCCAAGGCGCGATGGTGTTCTTTGCCGCACTTACTTGCGTGGGGATCATCGACAAGTTCGGCGTCTCGCTGTGGCTGGCGATTCCGATGACGATCGTGGTCATGATCGCGCTCGGACTGGCGATCGAACGCGTGGTGCTGCGCCCGCTGGTCAATCAGCCTGAAATCACGCTGTTCATGGCCACCATCGGGCTGGCCTTTTTCATCGAAGGCCTGGCGCAACTGCTGTGGGGTTCGCAAGTGCACCGGCTCGATTTGCCGATCGCCGACGTGCCGATTCAGTTTCTGATGGACAAGTTCAACATCATCGTCTCGCAATTCGACGTGGTGGCGGCCGGCATTTGCGCGCTGATGGTGACCGCCTTGGCGCTGATGTTTGCCAAGACCAAGGTCGGCCGGGCGCTGCGCGCAGTGGCCGACGACCATCAAGCGGCGCTCGCGGTGGGCATTCCGCTGCAACAGATCTGGGCCGTGGTCTGGTCGGTGGCAGGTCTGGTGGCGCTGGTGGCGGGGCTGCTGTGGGGTTCGCGCAATGGCGTGCAATTCGCGCTGACCTTCATCGCATTGAAGGCGCTGCCGGTGCTGATCCTGGGCGGCTTCACGTCGGTGCCGGGCGCGATCGTCGGCGGCTTGATCATCGGGGCATCCGAAAAGCTGGCCGAAGTCTACATCGGGCCCATGGTTGGCGGCGGGATCGAAGGCTGGTTCCCCTATGTGCTGGCGCTGCTGTTCTTGCTGGTGCGCCCGGAAGGCTTGTTCGGCGAAAAAATCATTCGTCGAATTTAAAGACTCCCTCATCCCCAACCCTTCTCCCGCAAGCGAATCGCATAGCGATTCGGGCACCAAGAAAAGCCATGCCGGGAGAAGGGAGCTGATTAGAAAGATTCCCATGTTCTATCGTGAAGCAGGACAATTCAAGACCAGTTACCAGGCCGACAGCCAGATCTTCCCGATCCGGCAAGATCGCATCGCATTGATCGTCACGCTGGCCGCCGCCGTCTGCGTGCTGCCGCTGTTCGCCTCGCCCTACATCTTGTCGGCGATCATGATTCCATTCCTGATCTTCGCGCTCGCTGCGCTGGGCTTGAACATCCTGACCGGTTATGCCGGCCAGTTATCGTTGGGCACCGCCGCCTTCATGGCCGTGGGTGCCTTCGCCTCGTACAATTTCATGTTG
>CANFGA010000530.1 GCA_947446335.1 Oxalobacteraceae bacterium
AGCAGCCATCAGGCCGCTCCCCCGTTTTTTTGCAGCGCAGCGCAACAGGGAGGCGTAGCACGTTTGTTGCACCGCACGATCGTCGCCGATGGAGTAGGCTGTCACTTCGTCCACATTGTCGATCGGAGTTCACATGAGTCAATATCAAATCGCTGTCGTTGTCGGCAGTCTGCGCAAGGATTCTTTCAACCTGAAGCTGGCCAACGCCATCGCGAAACTGGCACCGCCTGAATTTTCCTTCGTGCACTTGAACATTGGCGACCTGCCTTTGTACAACCAGGACGACGACGCCCATCCGGCCGAGTCGGTCACGCGCATCAAGGGCCAGATCGCGGCATCCCAGGGCGTGTTGTTCGTCACTCCGGAATACAATCGCTCCTTCCCGGGCGTGCTGAAGAACGCCATCGATCATGCGTCGCGCCCTTACGGCCAGAGCGCCTGGGTCGGCAAGCCAGCCGGCGTGCTGGGCGCATCGGTCGGTGCGATCGGCACCGCGCTGGCGCAGCAGCACTTGCGCAATGTGCTGGCCTATCTCGACATGCCGACGTTGGGCAATCCCGAAGCGTTCATCCAGGCCAAGGATGGCTTGTTCGACGACGCCGGCAACATCGGCCCAGCCAGTGTCAAATTCCTGCAGGACTGGATGGACCGCTACGTCGCCTGGGTCAAGCAGCACACGGTTTAAGCCTGCGGCCTAGGTCCACGGCCTAGGCCCTGAGTGCCAGATTATCGATATGTATCCAGGTACCAGGTTCGATGGGGATACGTCACGGTAAAAAAGTCGGGCTCCAGGCCCCATCGAGCCTGGTACCTCAGGCCCGCGGCTTGGGCCTGCGGCTTCGCCCCCCCCATCTAACCTGGCACTTGCTGTTCCCTCATGCTTCTGCATTCCCCGGCCTTTTTGCGCCATCAGATTTTCTTCGTCCGGTCAAAACATTGCTTCAATGTGAATATTAATTGCATAATGGAACTATTCCATCGGGAATGGCGCAGTTCGCCCGAACCTTGCGCCCATCATTGCGATCGATGCGGCAAGCGCCATCGATACCAATGGCATCATTTCAAGGAAACGCATGCCCAGATTGAACAAGATCGGTTCAGCTTCACTGTTGATGACCCTGCTTGGATTGCACCTCGGCAGCGCGCAGGCTGATCAGCAACCGACGGATCGCTGGTTTGATTCGGCAACCGTGTATGTCGCGCAGGGAGCCGATCACAACCTGACCGAGTTGCCGGGAAAAATTGTCACTGCCGACATCAACTGGGATAAATCGTATTTCACCGCGATTGCAGCGGGCAAGACGCGCGGCACGCTGGGCGCCAGCATGGCAAGTCTGGATGGCACGCCGTTTGGCGCGATCTCGCATGGCTATGAAGTGGTGCTGGTCAAGCATCGCGGCTTGCAAAGCAATCTGGAGGCGGGCGCCGCCTACATGCTGCGCACGCCGACGGCGTATCTGGGGCCGGTTGGCGTCAATTTTGGCACCGGTGCCGGCCTGTCGTATGCCTTTGGCACACCGAGCTATGAGGATGGCCCGAAGAACGAACCCGACCGGCACTACCGCTTGCAACTGCTGGCCTTGTTCGAACTGGAATGGCGCTTGCGCGATGTCAAGGACATTTCCCTGGTCACGCGCGTTTACCACCGCTCGGGCGTCTATGGCTTGATCGCCCCGCGCAACGTCGGCTCCAATTTTCTCGCTGCGGGCCTCCGGTTTCAATTCTGATTTTCTCGCCTTTGACACCGGGCTTTGCCCCTGCTGCGCAAAAGTGTCTCCCTGATCATGCGCATTGACGCACAATGACGCCATTGCCGCAGATGACACAGGATAAGCATGAACGAGCAGGTTGCGAGAAATGTGGTGCTGGTGCGCGCCATCGAGAGCACCGATCAACAGCGCGCCATATTGAGCGAAGACGATCGGATGTATGCCAGTCGCAGCGCCAAGGAACTGGCGCAATGGCAGGCGGCTGACACTGGCTTGGAAGTGACGCTTGAACATTTCCTGCAGCAGCGCTCCGAGCAAATTCTCAAACGCATTGCCGAGCGCACGCCTGCCTTCTCCGCCGTCGTCAAGCGCCATAGCACTTTCCCTATCCTCGCTGTCCTGTTGCCCGCGCTGGCGCTGGTGCTAGGTGCCGGCATCGACCGGATCGGCGATCCGCACCGAGTTGACCTGTTGTCGCTGCCTTTGTTGCTGATGATGGCCTGGAATGGGCTGGTCTATGCCGGATTGCTGGCCTGGATGCTGGTACCCGCATCCAAGAAAATCGGGCCAGGCGCTGGCATGATCTCGCGCCTGGTCGCCGGCCGCACGGCACTCCCGAAAAAATTGCCGCAAGGTTTGTCCAGAGCGCTGCTCAGCTTCGCTTCGGAATGGACTGCATTGAGCGCCAGATTGACCAAGGCCAGACTGAGCCGCACGCTGCATCTGAGCGCGGCGCTGTTCGCCGTTGGCGCCATGCTGTCGCTGTACGCGCGCGGATTCTTGACCCAATATGTCGCCGGTTGGGAGAGCACGTTCCTCGATGCAGCGCAGGTGCATGCGATCCTGGCGGCGCTGTTCCGGCCGGCGCTATCGATCTTCGGTTTGCAGGGTTTTTCGATCTTTGATATCGAAGCGCTGCGCTTTTCAGCATCGACACCGACACTGGGCGGCGCGCGCTGGGTCCATCTGTATGCCGCGACGCTGTTCTTGCTGGTGGTGTTGCCGCGCGTGCTGCTCGCGCTGCTGGCCCATGGTCAGATCCGCCGGCTTGAGAGCAACTTTCCCATCGACTTGACGCTGCCGTATTTTCGCAAGCTCGACGACAAGTTCAGTGCCGCTCCCGCCATCTTGCGGGTGCTGCCCTACAGTTTTACGCTCGACGAGGTCAGGATCAAGGGTTTGAACATCATCGCGACGCAGTTGCTGGGCGAGCAGGCGCGGGTAGCGCTGCGTCCAGCGCAAGCTTATGGCGAAGAGATGGCGTCGGATGACGTCAAGCCAGATGATCCCGATGTGACGCTGACGGCAGCGCTGTTCAATCTGTCGGCGACGCCGGAACAGGAAAATCACGGCGCCTTTCTCGATGCCCTGGTGCGCCACAAGGGCCGCGCGG
>CANFGA010000531.1 GCA_947446335.1 Oxalobacteraceae bacterium
CCACGGCGGACCTTTTTGACAGCCAGTGAGCAACAGTGCCGCCAATCCCAGCGTCGTCCAGCTTGCGATCTTGCCCATGGCTCCTCCTTGAAACAGGTCGATCCAGTCCGGTTGACCCGACCTGGTCGAGCAAACCAGGTAGACCAAACCTGGTCGATCAGATTGCGCCGAACAGCTTGTGCAATTGAACGCCCGGGTCGGGTGCGCGCATGAAGGCTTCGCCGACCAGGAAGCCGTGTACTTGCGCATCGCGCATCCGCTGCACATCGTCCCGGCCCAGAATACCAGACTCGGTGATGATCAATTTATCAGCCGGTATGCGCGGGATCAAGTCCAGTGTGTTCTGCAGTGTCACCTCGAAGGTGCGCAGGTTGCGGTTGTTGACGCCGAGCAGGGCTGTCTTGAGCTTCAACGCGGCATCGAGTTCGTCGCCGCCGTGGACCTCGACCAGCACGCCCATCCCGAGTTCGTGCGCACACGCTTCGAGTTCAATCATCAAGCCAGTGTCGAGCGCGGACACGATCAGCAAGACGCAGTCGGCGCCCATCGCACGCGCTTCATAGATCTGGTACATGTCGATCATGAAGTCCTTGCGCAGCACCGGAATGGCGCACGCGGCGCGCGCCTGTTGCAGGTACGCGCTGCTGCCTTGAAAGAACTGTGCATCGGTCAGCACCGACAGGCATGCAGCGCCATGAGCGGCGTAGCTGACGGCGATCGCGGCCGGATCGAAGTCGGCGCGCAAGATGCCCTTCGATGGTGAGGCCTTTTTCACTTCGGCGATCACGCCGGCATCGCCAGCATCGATGTGCTGGCGCAGACTTGCTTCGAAACCGCGCAAGCCCAGACGCAGTTCGTCATCCATCTCGACATCGCGGCGCAGGCTGGCGAAACTGCGGTATTTTTTCGCTGCGGCGACTTCGTCGGTCTTGACGGCCAGGATTTTCTTGAGAATGTCGGACATGAGGTGTACCAAATCAGAGTTGCGGTGAAGAAGGAGCGTCAGTCTTGCTTGGCGCCCAGTTTCTGGGTGACCCGGATGAACTGTTCGAGCTTGGCGGTGGCCGCGCCGGAGCTGATTGCGGCGCGCGCGCGCGTCAAGCCATCGGCAATCGAACTGGCGACGCCGGCCGCGTACAGCGCGGTGCCGGCATTCAAGGCGACGATATCGTGCGCCGCGCCAGGTTCGCCGGACAGCGCTTGCATGATCCTGGCCTTCGATTCGACGGCGTCGGCCACCTTCAGGTTGCGGCTGGCGATCATCTGCAAGCCGAAATCCTCGGGATGGATTTCGTATTCGCGGATTTCGCCGTTGACCAATTCGCCCACCAGCGTGGCCGCGCCCAGCGACACTTCATCCATGTTGTCGCGGCCCCAGACCACGATCGCGTGTTGCGCACCCAGGCGCTGCAGCACGCGCACCTGGATGCCGACCAGATCGGCGTGGAACACGCCCATCAGGATGTTGGGTGCGCCGGCCGGATTGGTCAGCGGTCCCAGAATGTTGAAAATCGTGCGCACGCCCAGTTCGCGCCGCACCGGCGCCGCATGCTTCATCGCTGCGTGATGGTTCGGTGCAAACATGAAGCCGATGCCGGTTTGCTCTATCGATTGCGCGATTTGCTGCGGTTGCAAGTTGATGTTGGCGCCCAAGGACTCCAGCACGTCGGCGCTGCCGGATGACGACGATACGCTGCGTCCGCCATGCTTGGCCACGCGCGCGCCGGCCGCTGCTGCGACGAACATCGAGGCGGTCGAAATGTTGAATGTATTGGCGCCGTCGCCGCCGGTGCCGACGATGTCAAGCAAGTGGGTGGTATCGGCGATCTGCACCTTGGTCGAGAATTCGCGCATCACTTGCGCGGCGGCGGCGATCTCGCCGACCGTTTCCTTTTTCACGCGCAAGCCGAGGGCCAGCGCGGCAATCATCACCGGCGACATGTCTCCTGACATGATTTGGCGAAACAGATACAGCATTTCGTCGTGAAAGATTTCGCGATGGTCGATACAGCGCAGCAGCGCTTCTTGTGGAGTGATCTGCATGATGATGCTTTCTTCAGTGATGGGGCCGGGATGATGGTCCCGGCCTGGCCTGGCCCGGCTCAGCGCTCGATGAAATTTTTCAGCAGCGCGTGGCCGTGTTCCGACAGGATCGATTCAGGGTGAAATTGCACGCCTTCGATGTCGAACTGCTTGTGGCGCACGCCCATGATTTCACCGTCGTCGGTCCACGCCGTCACTTCCAGGCAGTGCGGCAGGGAACTGCGCTCGATCGCCAGCGAATGGTAGCGGATCACCGTAAACGGGTTGGGCAAGTTCTTGAACACGCCCACGCCGGTGTGCGTGATCGATGACGTCTTGCCGTGCATCACTTGTTTGGCGCGGATGATGTTGCCGCCGAACGCCTCGCCGATCGCCTGGTGACCCAGGCAGACGCCCAGAATCGGCAGTTTGCCGGCGAAATGCTGCAAGATCGGCACCGAAATGCCGGCCTGGGCCGGGGCCTTGGGGCCGGGCGAGATGCAGATCCGGTCGGGACCCAGCGCCTCGATCTCGGTCAGCGTGATTTCATCGTTGCGCACCGTGCGCACATCCTCGCCCAGTTCGCCGAAATACTGCACCAGGTTGTAGGTGAAGGAGTCGTAATTGTCGATCATCAGCAGCATCTCAGAACTCCCCATCCAGGCCATCTTGCACTTGTTCGGCGGCGCGCAGCACGGCGCGCGCCTTGTTTTCAGTTTCTTGCCATTCCATTTCGGGGATCGAGTCGGCCACGATGCCGGCCGCCGCCTGCACATACAACATGCCATCCTTGATGACGCCGGTGCGGATCGCGATCGCGACATCCATCTCGCCGCCGAACGACAGGTAGCCGCAGGCGCCGCCGTAGATGCCGCGCTTGGTCAATTCCAGTTCATCGATGATTTCCATCGCGCGCACCTTGGGCGCACCGGTCAGCGTGCCGGCCGGGAAGGTGGCGCGCAGCACGTCCAGGTTCGACAAGCCCTGTTTCAACTTGCCTTCGACGTTGGAGACGATGTGCTGCACATGCGAGTATTTTTCGATCACCATCCGGTCGGTGACCTTGACGCTGCCGATC
>CANFGA010000532.1 GCA_947446335.1 Oxalobacteraceae bacterium
CGCTCATTGTTCAAGTGCTTTTCGAGGTCGGCTTCGCGCATGCGCAAGCTGTTCAAGCCGTCGCCATCGGCATTTTCATCCACTTGCAAATCGGGTGCGATGCCGGTGGCCTGGATCGAGCGCCCGTTCGGCGTGTAATAGCGCGCCGTCGTCAGCTTCAGCGCGGTGTCGGCGGTCAGCTGGCGTATGGTTTGTACCGAGCCCTTGCCGAAAGTCTGGCTGCCGATGATGGTGGCGCGCTTGTAGTCTTGCAAGGCGCCGGCGACGATTTCCGACGCCGAGGCCGAGCCGGTATTGACCAGCACCACCATCGGCACGCTCTTCACCGCCAGCGGCAGCTTGGCCAGCACGTCGCCTTCACCGGGCTGCGCATAGAATTCGGGACGGCCATAAAAAACCTGTTTCGAGTCCGGCAACTGGCCATTGGTCGAGACGATCGCCACATCCTTGGGCAAGAAGGCGGCTGCCACGCCGACCGCGCCTTGCAGCACGCCGCCCGGATCGTTGCGCAAGTCGAGCACCAGGCCCTTCAGGTTCGGATCTTGCTGGTACAGGTCGATGATCCTGGCGGCCATGTCATCCACCGTCGGGTCCTGGAACTGGGCCACGCGCAGCCAGGCGTAACCGGGCTCGACGATCTTGCCCTTGACGCTTTTTTGCACGATTTCTTCGCGCGCGATGACGAACACCAGTGGCTTGGGCTGATCCTGGCGCGTGATCGTCAGCTTGACCTTGGTGCCGGGCTCGCCGCGCATCTGCTTGACCGATCCTTCCAGCGTCATGCCCTTGACCGACAAGTCATTGAGGCGCGTGATCAGGTCGCCGGCCTTGATGCCGGCGCGGTAGGCTGGCGAATCCTCGATCGGTGCGACGATTTCGATGTAGCCGTGCTCGCTGAGCCCGATTTCAATGCCGAGCCCGACGAACTTGCCCTGCGCGCTCTCGCGCATCTCGGAATAGGCCTTCTTGTCGAGGTAAGCCGAATGCGGATCGAGCGAAGCCACCATGCCGGAGATCGCTTCGGTCAGCAGTTTCTTGTCGGCCACCGGCTCTACATAGTCGGATTTGATCACGCCGAACACGTCGGCCAGTTGGCGCAATTGTTCGAACGGCAGTTCCGGTTCCACCGGTTTTTGCGCCATCGCCGAAAATTGCAGCGAGATGGCGACGCCGGCGATGGCGCCCAGGCCGATCAGTCCCGAATTCTTGAGTTTACCCATGTTTTACCTGTTGCCAAAGTGGATGCCATTACCTGATTCGAGAGTATAGCGCCGATTGCGCGGCGCCGATGGAAGCTGCCCCTGGAATCGATACCATGCTACATTCTGCCATCGTTGACATGAAGTGCCAGGTTCAATCGGGAGCAATGTCATTGGCCAGTTCATGCGTTTGTGGCCCCGATTGAGCCTGGCACCTGATGGTAAACAAATGAGATAAAGGACCATACCGTGAAACGAATGCATTTGAGCAGCCTGACGCTGTGTCTGCTGGGCGCTTTTGCCCAGGCCGCCGAACCGGTCGCCGATGCGGCCAAGCCGGCATCCTTGGTGTCCGGCATTGCGCTGCAATACATCGATCCCGGCGTGCGGGTGCAGGACGATTTTTTCTTGCACCAGAATGGCCAGTGGCTGAAGACGGTCGAGATCCCGGCTGACAAGTCAAGCTGGGGTTCGTTCGCCCAATTGCGCGACGATACCTTGCCACAATTGCGCGTCATCATCGAAGGCGCGCACGGCAAGGCCGGCACCGAGGCGCGCAAGATCGATGACTTGTATGCCAGCTTCATGGATGAACAGCGCTTGACTGAGCGCGGAACCCGGCCCCTGGCCGGCGAACTGAACCGCATTGCTCAAGTGCGCGACAAGCGGGCGTTGCCTGGCTTGATCGCGCACCTGAGCCGGCTGGGCGTGGCCACACCGTACGCCGTGTATGTCGGTCAAGATGCGCGCGCCTCGACCACCTACGCGGCCAGCATCACCCAGAGCGGTCTGGGCTTGCCTGATCGCGATTATTACCTCGATGCCAAGCTGGCCAATGTCAAGCAAAGCTACCAGTTGCACATCGCTACGATCCTGGGGCTGGCCGGATTCAAGGACGGCGCCGCCAGCGCAGCGGCCATCGTGGCGCTGGAAACCCGGCTGGCCCAAACGCAGTGGAGCAAGACCGAGAACCGCGATCCGGTCAAGCGCTACAACAAGGTCGATATCGCCGCGCTCGATGCGCTGGCGCCCGGCTACGATTGGAAAGCGGGCCTGGCGCAAGCGGGCATCGCCAACAAGGTCGGCTATGTCATTGTCAATCAGCCGAGTTACCTGACCAGTTTTCGGCAGACGCTGGAAAAAACCGATCTCGATACCTGGAAAGCGTATTTCACATGGCAGTTGCTGCGCAGTTACGCGCCGTATCTGGCGCAGGAGTTTGTCGATGCCGATTTCGCCTTTTACGGCACCGCGCTGACCGGCGCCAAGGTCAATTCACCGCGCTGGAAACGCGGCGTCGGCGCGACCGAGAGCGCGCTGGGCGAGGCCGTCGGCAAGCTGTATGTGGCGCAGCATTTTCCGCCCGAGCGCAAAGCCCGGATGGAAGCGCTGGTGCAAAATCTGATGGCCTCCTACCGGCAAAGCATCGACACGCTGGACTGGATGAGCGCTGACACGAAGCGCGAAGCGCAAGCCAAGCTGGCCAAGTTCACGCCCAAGATCGGCTATCCGGAGCGCTGGCGCGATTATGGCGCGCTGTCGGTGCTGCCGGGCGATCTGATCGGCAACATGATGCGTTCGGCCAATTTCCAGTACCAGCGCCAGATCAACAAGCTGGGCCGGCCGATTGACCGCGAGGAATGGGGCATGACGCCGCAGACCGTGAATGCCTATTACCGTTCGACGATGAATGAAATCGTATTCCCGGCCGCGATCCTGCAGCCGCCGTTCTTCGATGCCAACGCCGACGATGCGGTCAATTACGGCGCCATCGGCGCTGTCATCGGCCATGAAATCAGCCACGGTTTCGACGACAAGGGCAGCTTGTCCGATGGCGACGGCAATTTGCGCGACTGGTCGACCAGCGCGGACCGGGCCAACTTCGGCGCCAAGGCCGA
>CANFGA010000533.1 GCA_947446335.1 Oxalobacteraceae bacterium
CGCCAGGCATCTATGGACCCAACAGCGCCGATGAATTCTGGTTCGACCGCAAGCAGGGATTTTGCGAACACATCGCCTCGGCCTTCGTCGTGCTGATGCGTTCGCTCGACGTGCCGGCGCGCATCGTCACCGGTTATCAGGGCGGCGAGCGCAATTCGGTCGATGGTACGTGGCTGTTGCGCCAGAGCGATGCTCACGCCTGGGCCGAAGTCTGGCAGCAAGGTCAAGGCTGGCTGCGGGTCGATCCGACTGCGGCGGTGACGCCCGGTCGTATCGACGCCTTCGCGCCGCTGGTGCCGCAGCAGGGGCTGGCAGGGCAGGCACTGAGCAGCTTTAGTCCGACGCTGGCGCGGCAATTGCAGTCGGTGTGGGAAGCGCTCGACAACCGGTGGAACCAGTGGGTGCTCAATTACACGCAGAGCCAGCAGCTCGATTTGCTCAAGAAGCTCGGTTTTGCGCAACCGGATCTGCAAGACCTGGCTTTCTTGTTGATCGCTACCCTAGTGCTGATCAGTCTTCTTGGTGTCGGATGGGCTCTCTGGGAACGATCTGCGCAAGATCCGTGGCTGCATCTGCTGGCGCGGGCCAGGCGAAAATTGCTGGCTGCCGGCATCGTCAGCGACGCCTCGAGTTCACCGCGCCAACTGGCGCTGCAAGTGCTGACCAAGCATGGCAGCGACGCCCAAGCCTGGCACGACTGGCTGCTGCAACTCGAAGCGCTGCGCTACGCCAGGGCCGATCTTGCGACCGGCCAGAGCAGTGCGCGCTTGATGCAGCTGAAAAAACAATTGCGGCGTCTGAGTTCGCATTTGATCTCATCTGACCCGGCATCGCGCTAGAGAGCGATGCACCGGTTTGAGGAACTGGCTACTTGTCAGTCGCTGTCGTGCCAAGCTCACGGACATGAACAACGGCAACAGCGTCCGCATGGACGCGTTTCCAACCCGGCAATTGGTCGAGTAGCGCCAGCGCCGGGGTCCCTGGTGGCAGCAGCGTCCAGGTAATATGGTAGTCTTTCAACAGCTGCGTCAGGCTATCCGTCTTGCTCAGATTCATCGCTTCAATATAGCGTGTTAACAGGGCATCACCGTACATGTCGGCGCGGCCGTCGATGAACACCGGCACCTTTTGGTAAATCAGGTAACCGCCAAAATTGTAAGCATTGAGAACCGGACCGGTCGCACCGGCATGCCATGCCGCTTGCAACGCCGCTTCTGGCGCGCGCTCGCGTGCTGGCGCAAAGCGCTCCGATCGGATTGCCAGGACGATCAGCAAAGTCGCCAGCAATGCTGTCACGGCGACTGCAGCTAGCCTTGCCGGGGCAGCGAGCGCGCGAAACACCCGATCCAGCGATTCGGCATCGGGCCCGGACCCGGCTGTCGCGCGCAACTGTTGCGCCAGCGGCGTGGCGAACAAGAACGGTGTCACCAGACCGAGAATGGATATGTGGCGTTGATGTTTGAGCGCAAGATGGGTCAAACCCAGGACCAGCAGCAGGCGTGGCCACGGCAGTTGCATGCGACCCGCACCCGCGATGGCCAGCATCACGATCAGCCAGACTTCCATCATTTGAAGTTGATGGAAGTCGGGGGAAAGAAACTCGCCAATGAAATTGGGTGCCACTGTCAAGTTCACCAGTCGAATCGGATACCAAAGGCCATGCCAGCCTGAAGGCGTGACCATCGCGACCGTCACCGACAAGCAGATGAAGCCGACCCAGCGCCAGATGGCCGTGTTGCGCTGCCCGGATGGGTAGCGCAACACGGCATCAAGCGCCAGTGCCGCGCCCAGCGCAAGACCGAGCATGAAACTGCCATGCAGATTCGACCATAGCATCATCAGCGGCAGCAGTTGCCAGGGTGGATCGCGCCGCTGCTCCCCCGCGTCGACCAGCGACCCCACCCACACGGCAAGCAGCGGCCAGGCGAGAACATGAGGACGGGCGAGCAGGTGCTCCATCAACATGCCGGCTGCAAACGCGGTGAAAAGCAAGGCATGTACCGGCTCCATGCGTGCCAGCAAGAACCGCATCAGGTAGGCCAGCGTGCCGGAAAATGCCAATGTGACCATCACCCCTAGCCCGGCCCAACCGGCCATCTGGTATATGCCGATGAAGATGAGTTCGGACAGCCAGTCGTGCGCCATCCACGCCGCGCCCGGCATCGAATGCGAAAAAAAATCCATCGTCGGCACCGCACCGTGCTCAAGAATCCAGCGGCCGGTGGCGAGATGCCAGTAGGTATCAGGGTCCGCCAGCACATCGATGCGTACATTGCCGAGCACACTCAGTAGTGCCAGAGCGGCGACCAGCAGCGGCCACGATATGCCGAAAGTTTTGGCTGTACAAGGTAGGGAGTTCAATCTACTGGAAGCATCGGTCATGTGATTCCTTTCTGATATAGGTAGAAAGCAAGATTGATTTTTTAGAAATGCTGCGCATGCTTCATTTTATTATTTTTGCAATATTTGATATTGATAATTCGCAAGCTATGTTGCGCGTTCTCGGGCCGGCATGGGGGCGCAGTGCGGCCCAATAGTTCATCAGCAGACGTGATGGTTTGCCATGCCAATGCCAACCGGCGCGCCATGGCTGGCTGCGGGTCGAAGTCTTCGGGTGGTTGGTGTCGCAGCGGGAGGCTGCTTGGGCAGGTACTGGGCAACTTTCGCGCGGCGCTCGTGTTGCGAATGCAAGTCATGTGGGAAAGGGAAAACGCTTGACGCAGCTGAAAAAAGCAATCACGGTGCGTGAATTTTCAGCCTTGCAGCGCTCGCAAGTGCGCGCGATTCACTTGGGTGGCATCGGATCGGAATACATTTTTCTGAACAGCCATTGCACGCCTGGCCTGACCAGCAGGAAAGCACGTTAGAGCCATTCGAGCACAGTGGGCATCAGTGGCAGCGATCCGAGCCGGCCCAGCCAGCGCCAGCCTGGAAACAGCAGCCAGAGCGCGGTGAAGGCACGCGCTCCACTGAGCACAACGCCATCGGCAGTCTGGACATGGAACCTCGACATCAGTTCGGCGCAGCTGCGCCCGGTCGTGTTCTGTTTCAGGTCGGACGCGACATCGATCCAGTATATCGGAACCGATGATGGA
>CANFGA010000534.1 GCA_947446335.1 Oxalobacteraceae bacterium
ACGCTGACGTCGGTTTCCAGACGCTTGTGCAGCGCTTGAATCGCATCGGCCTCGATTTGCAGGGTTGCGCGCGCCAGCAGCAAGGCCCGGCTGGCAGTATTTGCATCAAAAGCGTTCAGCATTTTTTTATCATCGGTTACACTCATTTCGAAAGTATAAACGAATTTTGTAAAGCAAAAAACTTGCCAGTTGCAACAAACTGCCGATTTCACCGTCCTCTGTCCCTACATCATGTTTTCATCGCTAGAACTGACCCTTTTGTTGCTGGGCAGCGCCGTCCTCGGCGTCGTCGCCTTTCGCATGTTGCAACTGCCGCCGATGCTGGGCTATCTGGTGGTCGGCATCCTGATCGGCCCGCACGCCTTTGGACTGGCGGTGCAAAGCGAAGAGAGCACCACGCTGGCCGAATTCGGCGTGGTATTTCTGATGTTTTCGATCGGCCTCGAATTCTCGTTGCCCAAGCTGATGGCGATGCGCCGCATCGTGTTCGGCCTCGGTCTGGCGCAGGTGGTCACCACCATCATGGCCACGATGGTGTTCGGCGCGATGATCGCCACGCTGCTGCCGGCCTCGTTCCAGGTCGGCTGGCAAGCGTCGTTCGCGCTCGGTGGTGCTCTGGCGATGTCATCGACCGCGATCGTGTCGAAAATGCTGACCGAGCGCCTGGAACTCGAAAGCGCCCATGGCCGCAAGATCATCGGCATCCTGCTGTTCCAGGATCTGGCGGTGGTGCCGCTGTTGATCATGATTCCGGCGATGGGAAAAAGCCCGCACGACTTGCTGCAATCGCTGGCCTGGGCCGGCGCCAAGGCCGTCATCGTGCTGGTGCTGCTGCTGTTTCTGGGACAAAAACTGGTGCGCTTCTGGTTCGCCATCGTCGTCAAGCGTCGCTCGCAGGAACTGTTCATGCTGAACCTGCTCTTGATCACGCTGGGCGCGGCCTGGATCACCGAGCGCGCCGGCCTGTCGCTGGCGCTGGGCGCTTTCGTGGCGGGGATGCTGATTTCGGAAACCCAGTACAAGCACCAGGTCGAGGAAGACATCAAGCCCTTTCGCGACGTGCTGCTGGGCCTGTTTTTCATCACGATCGGGATGCTGCTCGATCTGCACGTGGTGCTCGACAATTTGTGGCTGGTGCTGCTGCTGCTGGTCGTGCCGGTGCTGTTCAAGTTTGCACTGATCGCACTGCTGGCGCGGCTGTTCGGGTCATCGACCGGGGTCTCGATCCGCACCGGACTGGCGCTGGCGCAGGCCGGCGAATTCGGCTTCGTGCTGATCAACCTGGCCGGCGGCATGCAATTGGTGAACCCGCTCATCATCCAGGTGGTGCTGGCATCGATGGTGCTGTCGATGCTGGTGGCGCCATTCCTGATCGCAAAATCCGACCAGATCGTGCTGAAAGTGGCCGCTAATGAGTGGATGATGCAATCGCTGGCGCTGACCAAGATTGCGAGCCGCAGCATGGCCAGCAGCAAGCACGTGATCGTCGCCGGTTTCGGACGCAATGGCCAGAGCCTGGCCACCCTGCTGAGCGAAGAAAAAATCGACTATCACGCGCTCGACCTGGATCCGGAACGGGTGCAGGAGGCGCAAGCGGCCGGCGCCAATGTCTCGTATGGCGATGCGGCGCGGCGCGAGAGCTTGATCGCGGCCGGCATTTCGCGCGCCGGCGCGCTCGTCATCACCTATGCCGAAACCAAGTCGGCGCTCAAGGTATTGCACTTGGTGCATGAACTGGCGCCGACGCTGCCGGTGATCGTGCGCAGCTACGACGATACCGACCTCGCCCGCCTCAAGCAAGCGGGTGCGGCTGAAGTGGTGCCGGAAGCACTCGAAGGCAGCCTGATGCTGGCCTCGCACGCGATGATGATCCTGGGCGTGCCGCTGCAACGCGTTGCGCAGCGGATGCAGAGCGCACGCGATCAGCGCTATGCCTCGCTGCGCGGCTATTTTCACGCCGGTAACGAGGATGGCGATGAAGACGAGCAATTGAGCGTGCGCCTGCATTCGGTGGTCTTGCCGGACGACGCCAACGGTGTCGGCAAGACGCTCGAACAGGTCGACATGGCGAGCAGCGGGGCCGAAGTGACGCGGATCCGGCGCGGGCGCACCAGCCTCGATGTCACGCCAGAAACGCTGCTGCAAGGCGGCGACGTCATCGTCTTGCTCGGCACCGCCGACGCGGTCGAGCAAGCCGAGGCTAGGTTGATCAGCTCATGCTAGGCGTAGTCAGCAGGAGCCAGGTTCGGATGAAGTACCCGAGCCTGGCTCCTTGTTGTCACGCAGGGAATGCCCACTCAATCTCGACCTGCTGACCGACCGTGATCAATTCCTGCTCACCTTCGACAACGATGCCGTTCATGCCGAAGCAGATCGCGCCATCGAGTTCCGGCTTGCTGCGATAGCTGCGCAGCACGTCCAGCGGGTCGGGACCGGGCTGGCCCGTGGCCTGGTCGAGCGATGGTATCGTGCAGCGCGCGCACGGTTTGACCGGTTTCAACAGCATGGCCCCCAGCCGGAACGACTCGGCCACATCCTCGTCGAACGCCTCGATTCCATCGAACACCAGGTTGGGACGAAAGCGGTTCATCGGCAATGCCTCGCGCCCGGTGGCGATCAATTTCTGGTTCAGATCTTGCAGCGATGCGGCGCTGATCAGCAACAGCGGAAATCCATCCGAAAACCGGGTCGGCGCCTCTATCGCGCCAGTCCAGGTTGCGCTGGCCTGGCGCGCGCAAGCCGAATCGAAGCGCACCAGGCGGCACGCGGTCCCGAGCACTTCTGAAAACCACGCGGCGCAGGCTGCGCCGCAATCGAAGGCGATCACCCGGTCATCCCAGACTTGCACCATCGATTTGACTGCAGGCCACTCGAGTTCGATCTGCAGCGGCGCCATCCCGGGCGCCTCCACTTGCAGCGTCTGCACGCCCAAGCCCGGCGCACTCAGGCGCGGCACGATCAGCGCCATGCGCGGATGCTCGCGCTGAGTCAGGAAATGGCCATCGGGATCGACCAGCATCCATTCCCGGTCGGAAACAAGGCCGACCGTCAAGCCGACGCGCGTCAATGTGGCTGCGCGCACCGAGATGCC
>CANFGA010000535.1 GCA_947446335.1 Oxalobacteraceae bacterium
GCGCGGCTGCAAGCGATACAACGCCAGATCGCCGCGCTGTTCGATGACGTCGATCGAGGTTTCCGAATTGGGCTCGCCGTCGACTTCCTGCATCCGGAAGAACGGCGTGCCTTCGACCATGCGGCTGCGGTGCACGAATGGAAAGGCGCACCCGCTCAAGAGAGGCAGCACAGGCGCCAGCGCCTCGTATTCCTTCTCCACCGTGCGCTGCTGAAACAGCGCTTGATAGGCACCGCGGCTGGCGATCTGCTTCGAGAAAATGACGACGCCAGCCGTTTCCCGGTCCAGCCGGTGGATAGGCGTCAAGTCATGCAAGCCCAGTTTTTTCTTCAGGCGCACCAGCAGCGTCTCGTGCAGGAAGCGTCCGCCCGGTATCGTCGGCAAAAAATGTGGTTTGTCGACCACCAGCAGATGCTCGTCTTCGAACAGGATCTGCTCGTCGAACGGGATCGGGGTTTCGGCATCGAGTTCGCGGTAATAGAAGATTCGCATCCCGGCCCGGCAAGGGCTACCAGGAGAGAGCGCGGCGCCGGCCCCATCGACCACCTCGCCGCGCGCCATGCGCGCCACCCAAGTCGATTCCAGCACCTGTGGATAGTGTGCCACCAGAAAGGTCAGCATGTCGTCCCAGCGGCCCTGTGGCAGCCACAGATAGCTGGGTGCCACGCCATCCTTGACTGGCAGCGGCAGAGCCTGATTTGAACTCACGCCGCTGCGGTCTTTTTCTTCAGCCGGAACACGGCCAGGCTGCCGCGCAGGCTGGGCAGGAACGATACCGGATGGCCATCGGGCGCCAGAGCGACGCATTCCAGCACTTCCAGGCCAACTTGATTGGCCAATTCCTCGAAGTCGGAAATGGTCGCGCAGCGCAAATTGGGCGTGTCATACCATTCGTAGGGCAGCGACTTCGAGACCGGCATGCGCCCCTTCAGCAGCGCCACCCGGTGCGGCCAGTGTGCGAAATTGGGGAATGACACGATCGCCTCGGCGCCGACCCGCACTATGTCGCGCAACAATTCCTCGACCTGCTTCATCATCTGCAGCGACGACAGGCACAGCACCGTGTCAAAAGTGTTGTCGCCGAAGATGGCGAGGCCCTTTTCCATGTCTTGCTGGATCACGTTGACGCCGCGCCGGATGCTGGCCAGCACCTTGTCGTCGGCGATCTCGATGCCGTAACCGCTGCACTTTTTATCACTTTGCAAGTACTCCAGCATCACGCCATCGCCGCAACCGACGTCGAGCACATGCGCGTTTTTCGGCACCCAGTGGGCGATGAAGGCGAGATCGGGCCGCAGCGCGCTCAATTGGTCGAAATTCATGCGCCCTCCCGGCTGTTGGTTTTGGTGATGGCCAGGGCCGGCAAGTCGGTGCTTTCTTGCCAGACTTGTTCGTAATAGGCACCCACCATGTTCATGTAGCGTGCGTCGTCGAGCAAGAAGGCGTCGTGTCCGTGCGGCGCATCGATTTCGGCATAGGTGACCTGGCGCCGGTTCGATACCAGCGCCTGGACGATCTCGCGGCTGCAGGCGGGCGAAAAGCGCCAATCGGTCGAGAACGACGCCAGGAAAAATTTGGCCCGGGTCTGCGCCAGCGCCAGCGCCAAGTCGCCCCCGTGTGCCCGAGCAGGATCGAAATAATCGAGCGCCTTGGTGATCAACAGATAGGTGTTGGCATCGAAATACTCGGAGAATTTGTCGCCCTGATAGCGCAGATAAGATTCGATCTCGAAGTCGACGCCAAAGCCGAACTGGTAAGCGCCGGTTTGCGCTGTGTCGCGCAACTTGCGCCCGAACTTCTCGGCCATGTCGTCGTCCGACAGATAGGTGATGTGGCCGACCATGCGCGCCACCCGCAAGCCGTTGCGCGGCACCACGCCGTGTTCGTAGAAATCGCCACCGCGATAATCCGGGTCCGACAAGATGGCTTGGCGCGCGACATCGTTGAAGGCGATGTTTTGCGCCGACAACCTGGCAGTCGAGGCGATCACGACGCAGTGGCGCAGGCGCTCGGGATACATGATGCTCCAGGCCAGCGCCTGCATGCCGCCCAGCGATCCACCCATCACCGCGGCAAACTGGGTGATCCCCAGTTCATCGGCCAATCTTCCTTGCGCCACCACCCAATCCTCGACGGTGACGACCGGGAAGGCAGCGCCATACGGCTTGCCGGTGGCGGGATTGATGTGCATCGGCCCGGTCGAACCGAAGCAGGAACCGAGGTTGTTGACACCGATCACGAAAAACCGGTCGGTGTCGAGCGCCTTGCCGGGACCCACCATGTTGTCCCACCAGCCGACATTCTTCGGCTGGCCGGCATACACGCCAGCCACATGGTGCGAAGCGTTGAGCGCGTGGCAGACCAGCACCGCATTGCTGTGGTCAGGATTGAGGGTGCCATAAGTTTCATACATCAACACGTAGTCGGATAGCGACGCTCCGCTTTGCAGCTGCAGAGGTTGTGAAAAATGCATGGTTTGCGGGGCTACGATTCCAATGGATGGCATGAGGCTTTAATGGTAAATGAAAGGCTGCTGGCGCAGTGGGTCCCTGGTACTGCGATGGTGCAGAAAGTGCGGCAACCGCGCTGAACGGATCTGCAAGCCGGAACGTGACTTGCAATCCATCAATATTACATCACCTGCAACTGGCGCACCGCTTCGGCGATCGCATTGGGCTCCATGGAGCGCATAATTTTGCGGGTCTGCGGCACGATCAGATTGAGATCGCTGCCAAGGATTTCCTGTTTGACCGACAGCAACTGCGCCGGATGCATCGAAAATTCGCGCAAGCCCATTCCGAGCAGCAAGCGGGTCAGCTTGACATCGCCGGCCATTTCGCCGCAGACGGCCACTTCAATGCCAGCCTTGTGACCGGCTGCGATCGTCATCGCAATCAATTGCAGCACCGCCGGATGAAGCGGATTGTACAGGTGCGCCACTTCGTAGTCGACGCGATCGATCGCCAGCGTGTACTGGATCAGGTCGTTGGTGCCGATCGACAGAAAATCCATCCGCTTCACGAACATCGGCAGCGCCAGCGCCGCGGCCGGGATTTCGATCATCGCGCCCACCGGAAC
>CANFGA010000536.1 GCA_947446335.1 Oxalobacteraceae bacterium
ATCGAATTCTATCCACCGAAAACGCCGGATGGGGTAGAAAAATTGCGCGCCACGCGCCAGCAATTGTCCCTGTTGCACCCGAAGTATTTTTCGGTCACCTTCGGCGCCGGCGGCACCACCCAGGACGGCACGCTGTCGACGGTGCTCGACATCCTCGCTGCCGGCGAAGAAGCTGCGCCCCATCTGTCTTGCGTGGGCGGTTCGCGCGCATCGATACGCGACATTTTGCTGGACTTCAAGTCGCACGGCATCAAGCGCTTGGTCGCGCTGCGCGGCGATTTGCCCAGCGGTTACGGCGCCTCCGGCGAGTTTCGCCACGCCAATGACCTGGTCGAGTTCATCCGTCTTGAAACCGGCGACTGGTTCCACATCGAAGTGGCGGCTTATCCGGAAGTGCATCCGCAGGCGAAATCGCCACAGGACGACATGGACAACTTCGCGCGCAAGGTGCGTGCCGGCGCCAATGCCGCGATCACCCAGTATTTCTACAATGCCGACGCCTATTTCCAGTTCGTCGACGCAGCGCGCAAGCTCGGCCTCGATATTCCTATCGTGGCCGGCATCATGCCGATCACCAATTACACGCAATTGATGCGCTTTTCCGACATGTGCGGCGCCGAAATACCGCGCTGGGTGCGTCTGAAGCTGGCCAGCTATGGCGACGACACCGCATCGATCAAGGCCTTCGGTCTCGATGTCGTGACGCAACTATGCGAGCGTTTGCTGGCCGGTGGTGCACCCGGCTTGCATTTCTACAGCATGAACCAGGCCGCGCCGACCACGGCGTTGTGGCAGCGCCTGGTCAAGCCTTGATGCGTTAAATCAGAGCAAGCCGCGCTCGGTGACGATGGCATCGAGCGCGATATCGTGGAGTTCGCCGGCAAAGGTGGCCTCCATGCAGGAATAAGCGATGCCCAGCGTCGCCGGACGCGGCGCCTCGGCCAGCGTGCGGTCATAAAAACCGCCGCCATAACCAAGCCGCAAGCGCTCCGGATTGAATCCCAAACAAGGCACCAGCAGCGCCGGCGGGCAGGGCACCAGGCGCAGTTGCGCCGGCACCGCCACCCCCATCGCATCTTGCACCATGGTCTCGCCCGGTTGCCAACTGGCAAACAGCAGCGCCGCATTTTTCTTTTGCACCACCGGCAATGCCAGATGCGCGCCCAGCGCCGCCAGTTCGGCATAGGCCGGATGCAGATCGGGTTCGCCGCGCAGCGGCCAATACACGCCCAGCGTCGGCGCTTGCTCTGGTTGCAGCGTTTGCTGTGTTTTCCACCACGCGATGACGGCCGCGCCGATCGCCTGATCCCAGGACCGGCGCGCATCGTCGGTCAGCGCCCGGCGCGCCGCCAGCAGCGTCTTGCGCAGCGCCGCTTTCGATAAGTTGTCGGGCGTGCGTGCTATTGTTGGGCTGCTGGTCATATAATGAATTCCCGATCAAAATGAAAGCTGTGCATCGATGTTCCGATTCAAATGGATAGCTGGCCTGGTCATCGCTTGCGCCTGCAGCGCTACCTTGGCCGATGAAGTCGGCGCCGCCTCCGGCAGCGACAATGGCAGTGCAACATCGACTGCACGCAGCGATGACAATGCCTTCTTGTTGCTGCGCGACGCGGTGCGCCAGGACGATGCGGCCAAGGCCCAATTCTATGCCGGGCGCATCGAGAGCCCCGAATTTGCCTCTTACATCGATTATTATCGTCTCAAAGTGCGCCTGCGCCAGGCATCGGCGCTGGAAATTCGCGATTACCTGGCGCGCTATGCCGGCAGCGCGATCGCCGATCGATTGCGCAATGACTGGCTGCTGCTGCTGGGCCGCGCGCGCGACTGGACCACTTTCGACGAGCACTATCCCCAATTCGTGCTCGACGACGATACCCAATTGAAATGTTACGCGCTGCAATCGCGCATCCAGAAAAAGCTGCGGGTCGCCAGCGAAGCACGCGCGCTGTTGATCGCGCCGGCGACCTATGGCGAAGCTTGCAACGAGTTGATCGTCGCGCTGGCCCAAAGCGGCCAGTTCGACGCCGAAGACCTGTGGTTTCAGCTGCGCCTGTCGGGCGAATTCGACGCGACCGGTCCGGCGCGCCGGATCGCCAAATTGCTCGATGCATCGGAAACGAAGGCGGCCCAGGCTGTCGACTTGCCTGCGATCGCGCTGGCCAAGGGCATGGGCAGCGGCCGCGCCGAACATGAACTCTATCTGGTGGCGATCAGTCGCATGGCCAGAAGCAGCATCAAACTGGCGCTGCTGGCGCTGGAGAGGGTGTCGCCGCAACTGAGCGCGCAGGAACAGGCGATCGGCTGGGCTGGCATCGCGCTGGCGTCATCCTACAAGCTGGCGCCGGAAACCGGCCAGTACTGGGCCCGCTCGAACGGTGCGCCGCTCTCGCTCGATGCGCAGCAGTGGAAAACGCGGATCGCTTTGCGCGATGGCAACTGGATGCAAGTGAAGGCCACGATCGATGCGATGGCGCCGTCGCTGCGCGATGACCCGGCCTGGATCTACTGGCGCGCGCGCGCGTTGCAGCAACTGGCACCAGACGTGAACGGGGTCGCTGCCAGGCCCGGCTACGTCAACCATGAGTCGGCGCAACTTTACGAGCGCATCGCCGACCAGGCCAATTTCTATGGACAACTGGCCGCCGAAGAGCTGGGCCGCTTGAGCGCGATCCCGCCGTCCGGACGTCCGATCACGGCGGATGAAGTCGCGGCGATGGCAGCGCGGCCCGGTTTTCAACGGTCGTTGCGCTTTTTCGGGCTGCGGCTGCGCTTCGAAGGCACGCGCGAATGGAACTGGGAATTGCGCCAGTTGAGCGAGCGCCAGTATCTGGCGGCAGCCGAACTGGCGCGCCAGAATCACATTCTCGACCGGATGGTCAATACCTCGGACCGGACCCGCACCGAAGTCGATTACACGCAGCGCTATCCGTCGCCGCACAACGACATCATGCATCCGGCCACGCAAACGCTGGGCCTGGACAAGGCCTGGGTCTACGGCTTGATCCGCCAGGAATCGCGTTTCATCATGGATGCCCAGTCGAACGTGGGCGCCTCCGGGCTGATGCAAGTGATG
>CANFGA010000537.1 GCA_947446335.1 Oxalobacteraceae bacterium
GATTACAAGGAGTAATACATGTCGAATTCGACCGGATGGGTCGTCATGCGCATGCGCTGCACGTCTTGCATCTTCAACTCGAGGTAAGCGTCGATCATTGCATCGCTGAACACGCCGCCACGGGTCAGGAACTCACGATCCTTGTTCAATGCATCGAGTGCTTCTTCCAGCGAAGCGCACACGGTAGGGATCAGTGCGTCTTCTTCCGGCGGCAGATGGTACAGGTCTTTCGACGCTGCTTCGCCCGGATGGATCTTGTTCTGGACGCCGTCCAGACCAGCCATCAACAGTGCAGCGAAGCACAGGTACGGGTTTGCCAGTGGATCCGGGAAACGCGCTTCAACGCGGCGACCCTTGGGATTGGCCACATGCGGAATGCGAATCGAAGCCGAACGGTTGCGCGCCGAGTAGGCGAGCTTGACCGGTGCTTCGTAGCCTGGTACCAGACGCTTGTACGAGTTGGTGCCCGGGTTGGTGATCGCGTTCAATGCCTTGGCGTGCTTGATGATGCCGCCGATGTAATACAACGCGAAATCGGACAAGCCTGCATAGCCGTCGCCTGCGAACAGGTTGGTGCCATCTTTCCATACCGATTGGTGCACGTGCATGCCGGAACCGTTGTCGCCAACGATAGGCTTGGGCATGAAAGTGGCGGTCTTGCCGTAGCTGTGAGCGACGTTCCAGATCACGTATTTCATGTTCTGGGTCCAGTCGGCGCGCTCGACCAGGGTCGAGAAGCGGGTGCCGATTTCATTCTGGCCAGCGCCAGCGACTTCGTGGTGATGCACTTCGACCGGGATGCCCATCGATTCCAGGATCAGGCACATTTCCGAACGCATGTCCTGGAAGCTGTCCACTGGTGGCACTGGGAAATAGCCGCCTTTGACGCTAGGACGATGGCCGCTGTTGCCGCCTTCAGGCTTGGCATCGGTCGACCAGGAAGCTTCGTCAGAATCGATCTTGACGAAACAGCCGGACATGTCGATCTTCCAGCGCACGCTGTCGAAGATGAAGAATTCTGGCTCAGGACCAAAGTAGGCGGTGTCGCCCATGCCCGATGATTTCAGATAGGCTTCGGCGCGTTTCGCGATCGAGCGCGGGTCGCGGTCATAGCCCTTGCCATCGGATGGCTCGATGACATCGCATTGCATGAACAGCGTGGTTTCTTCCATGAACGGGTCGATGTTGGCCGTGCTTGGATCCGGGAACAGCAGCATGTCGGACGATTCGATGCCTTTCCAGCCGGCGATCGACGAACCGTCGAAGGCGTGGCCGGATTCAAACTTATCCATATCGAAATGCGACACAGGAACAGTCACGTGCTGTTCTTTGCCACGGGTGTCGGCAAAGCGGAAATCAACGAATTTCACTTCGTTGTCTTTTGCCATTTGCAATACTTCTGCGGCTGTCATTGCCATGCGTAACTCCTCAATAAATAAATGGGTGAGCCGACCAAGTGCGCCTGAGGCGAATCCTGCTGCACGTGCGACCAAAACTCCCCGAAATGATAGCAGATTCCATGCCAGCATCGTGAGCAAAGTGATATTCTAAGCCTTGCGCCGCTGGCGGCAAATGCGTGGGAATTTCCTGCTATCTGCAAAATACGGCGAAACGAAGTGGCCTGATATTTGCACCAAAAAAAATTGATGCGCTCTTTTTTGGTGCAAATAAAAAAATTTCAATTCATTAGCCCTGTTTTGGTGCGGGCGAGCCGGCCATCAAGCACACCGCTTGCTGCGCAAAATCAGCGTCCTGTTTTCTTTCATCAATTTCATGCAATCAAGCTATTGGACCAAGCCATGAGTTCCGTCACCACCATACTGAGCGCCGCGCGCGCGCGCCATCATCCCTTGCCTTATGCCGGAGCGATCACACCAGAAGAAGCCCATGCGCTGCTGACAGCCGATCCGCGCGTGAAACTGGTCGACGTGCGCACCAGCGCCGAACGCGACTGGGTCGGGCGCGTCGTCATCCCCGAAGCACAACATCTGGCGGTGCAATGGACCACCTATCCGGGCGGCGCGCTCAATCCCGATTTCTTGCCACAATTGGCCGCTGGCGCTGGTCCTGATGATGTGCTGCTGTTCTTGTGCCGCTCGGGCGTGCGCTCGCGCCATGCCGCCAAGCTCGCAACCGAGCATGGCTACCGCAACTGCTTCGACATCTTGCAAGGCTTCGAGGGCGACAAGGATGACGACGGCCACCGCAAGAACGTCAGCGGCTGGTGCCAGGCCGGCTTGCCGTGGCTGGGAGCTTGACTCCACCCTCAGTACCCGCCATCAAGTCCAGCACGCGCTGGCGCACGAAGTTGATGTGGCTGCGCAAACCGTACAAGCCATCGGCAAACGAGAGCGGGATCGAAATCTGGTTGACCAGTTCTTCGATCTGGTTCAGCCGCGCCAGCTGACTGGCGTAGATTGCCGCGCGCTGCGCCGCTTCGCCGGCCTGGGCTTGCTCGAGCGCTTGTTCGACCGCACGCAACTGGCCATACCATTTGTAGACGCGCGAACGGATGCGCCACACGTACAACGGCGGCACCACTTTCGACAATGGCAAGATCAGTGCACCGAGTGCTACCACCAGCAGCCACATCCGGTCGAAAAAATTGGCCAGCCAGAAACTCATGTAATGCTGCAACAGCGGCGGCCCGCTCTGGTAGAACTTGGCCGCTTCGCGCGCCACGGGAATTTCCGTGTAGCGCGCCGATGGAAATTGGCCCTGCTGCTGGAACCAGCCGGTGCCACCATGGATCTGACTGGCCGCCTGCACGAACAGATCGATCAGCGCCGGATGCAGGTCGGCGCGCGCCACCAGCGTGGCGGTCGGCGCGATCAACTGGTAATCCTTGGCCGGCAGATCGCGCCCGAGATCGACTATGCCGCGTGGCAAGACGACGTGCGATAGAAACGGCAGGCGCCGCGTATAGGCTTCCGCCTGCGAAAAATCGAACAGGCGGATGCCCGGCGTTTGCAACAGCATCTGGATCAATGGCGCTTCCGGCGCCGAACTGAAGACCAGGCCATCGATGCGCCCTTCCAGCAATTCGACGGTAGCCGGCGTGTTTTCC
>CANFGA010000538.1 GCA_947446335.1 Oxalobacteraceae bacterium
CCGCCAGGAACAGAAAAAAATCCTTGAGAACTCAAAAGCTCAGGGATTTTTTTTCGCCTTTCGATCCGCGCGCCAGGAACAAAAAAAAATCCTTGAGAACTCAAAAGCTCAGGGATTTTTTTCGTCCTTCGATCCGCGCGCACTACGCATATCCCGATGCGCCTTCAATGAAAATTGCGACTCCTGGTATCGAGCTCGCCGAGCAGGTGGGACAAGTCCACCAGGCGTTTGGCGACCAGATGCATCACATTGTTCTGGCATTGCCAGATGCCGTACACGCCCAGCAACGAGGCGCTCATCATTTCCTTGCGCTGCTGCAGGGCCAGGCTGGGCCAGATGATGACGTTGACGTTGCCGGTTTCATCTTCGAGCGTCACGAACACGGTCCCCTTGGCGGTTCCCGGCCGCTGGCGCACGGTGACAATGCCGCAGCCGCGGGCCAACTGCCCGTTGCCAAACGTGTTCAAGTCGGCCGCAGCGATGAAGCGCATCTTGCTCAGTCGCGCGCGCAGCAATGACAAGGGATGGCGGCCCAGCGTCAGGCCGAGGTGGCGGTAGTCGGCCACGATGTTTTGCGCTTCCGATGGCGCCGCCAGTTGCAAGTCTTCTTCGACGATGACAGCAGAACGCAGCAATCCCTTTTCGGGCACGCTGCCGAGCGCTTGCCACATCGCTTGCCGGCGGTTGCCGGTCAGCGATGCCAGCGCATTGGCGCTGGCCAAGGTGCTCAGGTGCGCACCGGTCAATTGTGCGCGTGCTGCCAGGTCGTTGATGTCAAGAAATGCTTGGGCCGAGCGTGCTTCTTCGATGCGCCAGGCGGCATCCCTGTCCATGCCGCGCACGTTGTTCAGTCCCAGTCGCACCGCCGGCTGAGCGCCATCGATGGATTCGAGTGTCGCATCCCAGCAGCTGATATTGACATCGACCGCGCGCACGTCGACGCCATGGCGGCGCGCATCTTGCACCAGCGCCGACGCCGAGTAAAAGCCCATCGGTTGCGAATTGAGCAAGGCGGCCAGAAAAGCTGCCGGTTGGTGGCACTTCAGCCAGCTCGATGCATAAGCGAGCAGCGCAAAACTGGCGGCGTGCGATTCGGGGAAACCGTACTCGGCGAAGCCGCGGATCTGGCTGACGATGGAGCAGGCGAATTCTGCCGTGTAGCCGCGCTCGGCCATCCCGGCCATCAGCTTTTCTTCGAACTGTTCCAGGCCGCCCTTGCGTTTCCAGGCTGCCATCGCGCGCCGCAACCGGTCGGCTTCGCCGGCGGAAAATCCTGCCGCCACCATCGCAATTTGCATCACCTGTTCCTGAAAAATCGGGATCCCCAGCGTGCGCGCGAGCACCGCTTCCATTTCCGGGCTAGGGTAGGTGACCGGATCTATCCCTGCGCGGCGGCGCAGGAAGGGATGAATCATGCCCCCTTGAATCGGTCCCGGGCGGATGATGGCCACTTCAATCACCAGATCGTAGAACGTCTTCGGCAGCAAGCGCGGCAGCATCGACATCTGGGCCCGGCTCTCGATCTGGAACACGCCCACCGTATCGGCCTGGCATATCATCTGGTAGGTGGCGGCGTCTTCGGGCGGTATGTCGCGCAGTTCGAAGCGCTCGCCGCGCGCTCTGGAGACGAGTTCGAGGGCGCGGCGGATGCAACTGAGCATCCCCAGCGCCAGGATGTCGATCTTGAGCAGGCCGACAGCATCGATGTCATCCTTGTCCCATTGGATGATGGAGCGCTCGGCCATCGCTGCATTCTCTATCGGAACCAGGCGCGAGAGCTTGGAATGCGAGATCACAAAGCCGCCGGGGTGCTGCGACATGTGGCGCGGAAAATGCATCATTTGCTCGGCCAACTGGGCCCACTTTGTGGCGATGGCGCAATCGGGGTCGAAGCCGCATCCGAGCAAGCGTTCGCGCAAATCCGCCTTGCCGCCCCAGCCATGGCTGGCCTTGGCGACCCGTTCGACTATCGACAGATCGATGCCGAGCGCGGTGCCGACGTCGCGCAGCACGCTGCGCGGGCGGTAGCTGATGACCACGGCCGTGAGCGCGGCGCGCATGCGGCCGTATTTTTGGTAAATGTATTGGATCACTTCTTCGCGCCGTTGGTGCTCGAAATCGACGTCGATGTCCGGCGGCTCATTGCGCTCTTTCGAGATGAAGCGTTCGAACAGCAAGGTGCCGCGCACCGGGTCGACTTCGGTCACGCCCAGGCAAAAACAGACGGCGGAATTGGCGGCGGAACCGCGGCCCTGGCAAAGAATCTGTCGGGCGCGGGCAAATCGCACGATGTCATGGACGGTCAGAAAATAGCGCTCGTATTGCATTTCGGCGATCAAGTCCAGTTCGCGCTCCAGCAGCGCCTGCACGTGATCGGGGATGCCGCCGGGATAGCGCGACCTGGCGCCCAGATAGCTCTCGGCGCGCAGATAACTGGTCGCCGTTTCGCCATCGGGGACCAGTTCGTGCGGATATTCATAGCGGAGTTCGTCGAGCGAAAATTGGCACAGCTTGGCCACGCGCACGGTCTCCTCCAGCGCGGCTCTCGGGTACAAATTGCCCAGTCGCACGCGCAAGCGCAAATGCTGTTCGGCGTTGGGCGCCAGCAGATAACCGCATTTGGCCACCGGCACGCCGTGGCGGATCGCGGTCATCGTGTCTTGCAGCGGCTTCAATGAGCGCAGATGCATGCAGACATCGCCGCTGGCCACAAAGGGCAGTGCAAATGCTTCCGAGACCGCCGTCACCGCAGCCTTGTGGGCTTGATCCATCGCGCGATAGTGCAAGGTCAAGGCGATGCGCGCGCGCCCGGGCGCGCATTGCAACAGCCAGGCCGCCTGTCTGGCCATTTCATCATTGGTTGCGCCATAGCGCGGCGCGAGAATCAATTGACAGTCCGGCATCCCGCGCAGGTGCTCCAACTTGCCATCCGGGTTCGCAATATCGCGTGGCCGAACCAGGTAAGCGCCCTTTTCAACGCGGGTGCGCGCAACCGTGATGAGTTCGCTCAAATTGCCATAGCCGTTCTTGTTCATCGCCAGGATGATGAGCACAAACGGCGCGC
>CANFGA010000539.1 GCA_947446335.1 Oxalobacteraceae bacterium
CGAACCGCTGCGTCAGCAATAAAGTCATCTGCAATAAAAGTATCCGCAGCACGCCATAAGCAACATATACAAGCGATATGCCAGCGGGCCACGCGCCCGCTGCGCCCGCCACCAGCACTTTCACTTGCTTTGCAGTATCGCATCGCGGGATAATGGGCCCTTCACTCAGGTTGCCCCATGCTCATCAAACGAAAATCCATCGAACAACAGGAATCCTCGCGCCCGGCCCGCAAGCCCAGATACGCGCCGGTCACTTTATCGGAACAGAATGGCGTACGCTATCTGCACTTCGGCACCGAATGGGTGCAAGGGGCGATGCGCTTGCGCAAACCGGACTGGCTGGAACTGGAATACGGGCAGCAAATGATGGCGTGGATGCTGTTCATCGAAGCGCCGCAACAGATCGCCCAATTGGGTCTGGGCACCGCTTCGCTGACCAAATTCTGCTATCGCCAGTTCCCGCAGGCAAAGATCACGGCGATTGAACTGAACCCGTCGGTGATCGCCATTTGCGCTTCGATGTTCAAGTTGCCCGCTGATGACGAGCGCTTGAGCGTGCTGGAGATGGATGCGCTCGATTTTGTCAATGACAGCGCCAATCACGGCACGCTGGACGCGCTGCAAGTGGACCTGTACGACGCCACCGCACGCGGCCCGGTGTTGGATAGCGCCGACTTTTACAGCGCGTGCAATGCCTGCCTGGCGCCGCACGGCATCGTCACGGTCAACCTGTTCGGCGACCATCCCAGCTATGCAAAGAACATCAAGGCGATGAAATTTGCGTTTGCCCATGTGATCTGCCTGCCTGAAGTCCATGATGGCAATGTGGTCGCGATCTGCTTCAACAGCAAACCCGTGCTCGATCTCGATGCACTGGCGCTGCGCGCCAAGCAGATTCTGGCTGCGACCAAGCTGCCGGCGCCATCCTGGGTCAAGGGCATCGAGACCAGCATCAGCATCGCAAAAAGCACCGGTCGGGCCAAAATCAGCTGAAACAAGGCTGAAAGACAGCCGGGACGCATCCACCGACAGCAGTCGAGCAACAAGGAAATACAGCGATGAAAAATTCGTCCTCCCGGCTGCTCGACCTGCAACAGATTTTCGCCTGGCTGCTGGCCGACAAACTGCTCGATGCGGCCAGCGTCAAGGATGACCATGCCAGGGCGCAAGACATACTCGACAATACTTCCGGCGTCATGCATCCTTTATCCGCGATCGCCCACTGCAAGCTGCAAAGCTTGCAGGCGCCGCACAAATTGCTCACGCTCGATGCGCTTTGCGCATGGCTGGCCAACCGCGTCGGCTTGCCCTTCATCCGCATCGACCCTTTGAGAATCGATTTCACCCGAGTGGCCGACGTGATGTCGGCCAGTTATGCAGCGCGCTTCAACATCTTGCCGGTCGAATTGACACCCACTACCCTCGTGATTGCCACCGCCGAACCGTTCGCGCTGGAGTGGGAAGCAGAAATCGCCAAGATCTCGCGCCGCACGATCAAGATCGTGATCGCCAATCCGCTCGACATCGCCCAATATATTTCGCAATTCTTCAGCCTGGCGTTGTCGATCAAGAATGCCAACAAATCGACCGGCCAGGACCTGGCACTGCGCAACAATTTCGAGCAACTGGTCGAACTGGGAAAGAAGAATCAGCAAGTCGATGCCAACAACTTACACATCGTCAATATCGTCGACTGGCTGTGGCAATATGCATTCGAGCAGCGCGCCTCCGACATCCACCTCGAACCGAAGCGCGAATTCGGTGCCGTGCGCTTTCGGATCGACGGCGTGCTGCACACCGTCTACCAGGTGCCGGTCGTGGTCATGCTCGCGATGACTGCGCGCATCAAGCTGCTCGGGCGCATGGATGTGATCGAAAAGCGCCGCCCGCAGGACGGCCGGATCAAGACCAGGACTGGCGGCAACGGTGGCGGCGGTCAGGAAATCGAATTGCGCCTCTCGACGCTGCCCACCGCGTTCGGCGAAAAGCTGGTGATGCGCATCTTCGATCCCGACGTCATCGTCAAGACGCTGCCTGAACTGGGCTTTCCAGTCGACGACGCAGCGCGCTGGGATGCGCTGACCAAGCGCCCGCACGGCATCATCCTGGTGACCGGGCCGACCGGCTCTGGCAAGACCACGACGCTGTACACCACGCTGAAAGCGCTGGCGACGTCGGAAGTGAATGTCTGCACGGTGGAAGACCCGATCGAAATGGTCGAACCGGCCTTCAACCAGATGCAGGTCCAGCACGGCATCGACCTCTCGTTCGCCGATGGCGTGCGCGCGCTGATGCGGCAAGATCCGGACATCATCATGGTCGGCGAGATCCGCGACCTGGCGACGGCCGAAATGGCGATCCAGGCCGCGCTGACCGGCCATCTGGTGCTCTCGACGCTGCACACCAACGACGCGCCATCGGCGGTGATGCGGATGCTGGAACTGGGCGTGCCGCATTACCTGTTGCAGGCGACCTTGATCGGCGTCATGGCGCAGCGCCTGGTGCGCACGCTCTGCCCCCAGTGCAAAAGCCAGGATGGCGAGATCAGCGCTGCGCTCTGGCGCAGCATTGGCGGCGCAACGAGCGCCGCCCCGCCCAGGGCGTACCGCGCGCTCGGTTGTCCCGAGTGCCGCCAGACCGGCTACCGGGGCCGCACCGGCATCTACGAATTGCTGACGGTGACCGACAGCTTCACCCAGCTGATCAACGAGGAAACCGATCTGCACGCGCTGCGCTGCCAAAGCATCCTCGACGGGATGAAACCGCTGCGCATCGCCGGCGCTGCCAAGATCATCGATGGCACCACCAGCGTCGAGGAAGTGCTCAAAGTGACGGCTGCACTGGCCTGACAGGCTGAAAATGGCGACCGCAACGATTTGATTGCATTTTAATTGTATAAACCCATTGCAGGATTTTCTCAGCCGTATATAATATGGCCTCTTTCGGGTCGTTAGCTCAGCTGGTAGAGCAGCGGACTTTTAATCCGTTGGTCGCAGGTTCGATCCCCGCACGGCCTACCACGAATAGAAGCAGTAAAAAAGTAGAACAAAAAAGGGTTGCG
>CANFGA010000540.1 GCA_947446335.1 Oxalobacteraceae bacterium
GAAGGACCCCGAGGGCGCCGGCTATCCGGAAGGATTCAACCAGGAAGGCTCGCACGACTTGACGAAGGTGGCGCGCTTTGAAAACTATCGCGGCTTTCTGTTCGGCAGCTTGAAGGCCGATGTGGTGCCGTTGACCGAATTTCTGGGGGAAGCGGCCAAAATCATCGACATGATCGTCGATCAGTCGGCTGACGGACTAGAAGTATTGCGCGGCGCATCGACCTATACTTTTGATGGCAACTGGAAGCTGCAAGCTGAAAACGGGGCTGATGGCTATCACGTGTCATCGGTGCACTGGAACTATGCGGCAACGACGAGCCGGCGCAAGGAACAAGGCGAAGTGCGCGAAGACAAGATCCGCGCGATGGATGCCGGCAAATGGGGCAAACAGGGCGGCGGTTTCTATGCATTCAACCATGGCCATGTGCTGCTGTGGACCGAATGGGCCAATCCGCAAGACCGGCCCAATTTTTCCCGTCGGGCCGAATTCGCCGACAAATTCGGCGCCGCGACCGCCGATTGGATGGTGCAGCGCTCGCGCAACCTGTGTCTGTATCCGAACGTGTATCTGATGGATCAGTTCGGATCGCAAATCCGGCTGTTGCGTCCGATCTCGGCCAACAAGACCGAAGTGACGATCTATTGCATCGCACCCAAGGGCGAAGACGACGATGCGCGCGCACGCCGCATCCGCCAGTACGAAGACTTTTTCAACGTCAGCGGCATGGCCACGCCGGACGACCTGGAAGAGTTCCGCGCTTGCCAGCAAGGCTATGCCGCCGGCACCGGCTGGAACGACATGAGCCGCGGCGCGACGCAGTGGATAGCAGGCGCGGACGAAGCGGCTCAAACGATCGGCTTGAAGCCGGTGCTAAGCGGCGTCAAGACCGAAGACGAAGGCTTGTACACGGTGCAGCACCGCTACTGGCTCGATGTGATGAAAAAGGCAGTCGAAGTCGAAGGGGGCAAAAAATGAATCAGAATCAGAGTCCGAACGAGCCCGTCAGCATCGCCGCTATCAACAGTTTCCTGTACCGCGAAAGCCGTTTGCTCGATGACGAACAATGGGATGAGTGGCTGGAATGCTATCACCTCGACGCGCAATTCTGGATGCCGGCCTGGGATGACGACGACACCCTGGTGACCGACCCGCAGCGTGAGATTTCATTGATCTATTACGCTACCCGCCAGGGCCTGGAAGACCGGGTATTCCGGATCAAGACCGAGCGCTCGAGCGCGACGATGCCCGACACGCGCACCAGTCACAACCTCAGCAATGTCGAACTGGAAAAGCAGGATGGCACTGTCTGCACGGTGCGTTTCAACTGGCATACCTTGAGCCACCGTTACAAGCTTGATTTCAGCTATTTCGGCATGTCGCGCTATGTGATCGATTTCTCCGGCGCGGCGCCGAAAATCCTGAACAAATACGTGGTGCTCAAGAATGACTACATACACCAGGTCATCGATATCTATCACCTGTGATGGTTTCTTTGGGATCACCTGTGATCGCACCGGCAACAGCATCCTGGACTTAATTTTTAATTTTTGGCAGCAGCAGGAGACAACACCATGAGCTACAACATTGCACTTCAGTTTGAAGATGGCGTCACCCGTTTCATTGGATGCAACGACAATGAAACCGTGGCCGATGCGGCCTATCGCCAGAAAATCAATATTCCACTCGATTGCCGCGATGGCGCTTGTGGCACCTGCCGCGGGTTGTGCGAGTCGGGCAGCTACGACATGCCGGCTTCAAGCTATATCGAAGACGCATTGACGCCTGACGAAGCTGCACAAGGCCATGTGCTGGCTTGCCAGATGCGCCCGACTTCGAATTGCGTGATCAAGGTGCCTGCATCGTCGGTGGCGTGCAAGACCGGCGTGTCGTCGTATCCCGGCACCATCGCCAGCGTGGAACAATTGTCGAGTTCGACAATCCGGCTTTCGATCGCGCTTGACGACGCCGCCAGCTTGTCTTTTCTGCCCGGCCAGTATGTCAACGTGCAAATTCCCGGCACCCAATTGACGCGCGCCTATTCCTTCAGCTCGAAGCCGGGCGCCGAGATCGCCTCGTTCGTGGTGCGCAATGTGCCGGGCGGGCGCATGAGCGAGTTCTTGACCAAGGATGCGCGCGCCGGACAAGCCATCTCGTTTGCCGGCCCTTGCGGCAGTTTCTATCTGCGCCCCAGCATCCGCCCGCTGCTGTTTCTGGCCGGCGGCACCGGGATTGCGCCGTTTTTGGCGATGCTCGATGCGCTGGCCGAGTCCGGTTGCGCGCATCCGATCCGGATGGTGTTTGGCGTCACCAATGACATCGATCTGGTCGCTCTGGAGCAACTCGACGCGCTCAAGCAAACATTGTCCAACTTCGATTACCGCACCTGCGTGGCTGCGCCCGAGAGCGCCCATCAGCGCAAAGGCTACGTGACCCAGCATGTCGATGCGCCATGGTTGAACGGCGGCGATGTCGACGTCTACCTGTGCGGTCCGGTGGCGATGGTCGAAGCGGTCAGGGGCTGGCTGGGCGGACTCGGCGTCACGCCTGCCAACTTCCATTTTGAAAAATTTTCAGCCAGCAGCGCGGCATAGTGATGGGTAACTTGATGAACAACGCAAACAGCAGTTCTTTCAACAACCCGATGCGCTTCGACGGCAAGGTCGTCATCGTCACCGGTGCGGCCCAAGGGATAGGGCGCGATGTCGCGATCAGCGCCGCGCGCGAAGGCGCCCTGGTGATCGCCGTCGATCGCTCCGATCTGATCGACGCGGTCGCAGCCGAGATCGTTGCAGCAAAAGGCAATGCGATCGTCGTCAAGGCCGATCTGGAAACCTACAGCGGTGCGCAGCAAGTGGTGGCGGCGGCATTGCAAGCGCATGGCCGCGTTGATGTCTTGATCAACAATGTCGGCGGCACGATCTGGGCCAAGCCATATCAGGCTTACGAGGAAGCGCAAATCGAAGCCGAAATCCGGCGCTCGCTGTTCCCGACCATGTGGTGTTGCCATGCGGTGTTGCCGACGATGCTCGAGCGCGGGCACGGCGTCATCGTCAATGTCTC
>CANFGA010000541.1 GCA_947446335.1 Oxalobacteraceae bacterium
CCGCTGAATGCCGAACAGGCCGTCAGCGGTCTTGTTATGTGGAGTGGAATTGATGACAGAGCCGACAGAAGACGCCTACCCCTTGGCGTGCTTGCTCGAAAGTAATCGCAAGTGGGCCGATTCGATGGTGGCCCAGGAAGCCAATTTTTTCAAGAAGCTGGAATCCCAGCAATCGCCTGAATACCTGTGGATAGGCTGCTCCGACAGCCGCGTGCCGGCCAATGAATTGCTGGGACTGGCGCCGGGCGAATTGTTTGTGCACCGTAACATCGCCAACGTGGTCGTGCATTCAGATTTGAATTGCCTGTCGGTGCTGCAATTTGCGATCGACGTGCTGAAAGTGAAGCATGTGATGATCGTCGGCCATTACGGCTGTTCGGGCGTGCATGCGGCGATGACGGGGCGGCGCGTCGGTCTGGCCGACAACTGGCTGCGCCACGTGCAGGATGTGCACCAGAAGCATGAGCGCTATCTGGGCGATGTGCTCAACAGCCGGCAACGCCAGGACCGCTTGTGCGAACTGAACGTGACCGAGCAGGTGGTCAATGTCTGCCAGACCACGATCGTGCAAGATGCGTGGGAACGCGGCCAGCCATTGGCCGTGCATGGCTGGGTCTACGGTCTCAAGGATGGCTTGTTGCGCGATCTGGACATGACGGTGACGGCAGCGCATGAACTGGCGCCGCGCCTGGCGCAGCGCCTGAGCCGCTACGAAGATCCGGCGTAATTGTTGCGCTACATCATTCCAGCATTTTTTGCGCTGCTGAAATGATGTGCTGCGAAATGTGTTCCATCCGCGGCGACTGGACCTTCCAGGTGTGCCAGTACAAAGCGACCTGTACCGGATCGGCCGGTGCCAGTACCGCCATCTTGCAGGTCTGGGCGTCGAGCAGCAGGGCTGGCACCAGGCCATAACCGAGGCCATGCCGGATCGCATTGAAATGCGACTGGGCTCCCGGAATGTAATGGCAGGGATAGGCGCCTTCGGGCAAGCCCAGCTTTTGCTCCAGGAACGACGATTGCAAGGTGTCCTTGTGGGTGTGCGCCAGCAGCGGGGCGTTGCGCGCGGCTTCGCGCGTGACGCCGTCGGGAAACCAGCGCAAGCGAAAATCTTCGGCTGCCACCAGCCAATACGTCATCACGCCCAGCCTTTCGGCCAGGCAGCCACGCATCGGCTTGGGCTCGGTGCTGATGCAGCCGATCGCCAGTCCGGTTTCCAGCAGCGTGTAAGTATGATCCTGATCTTCGACCGTAAGATCGAGCAACACTTTTTCGCGGATCAGCATCGTGGACAATGCCGGAAAAAACCAGGTGCCGACCGAGTCGGCGTTCAGCGCCAGCACCAGCGTCAGCGGCGCATCGTGTTCGGTCGCCAGGTCGGTCGCCAGATCGGTTTCCAGCAATTGGGCGCGCCGCAGATAGCGCATCAGCAATTGCCCGGTGCGGGTCGCGCGCGCCGGCCTGCTGCGCACCACCAGCGCATTGCCGAGCAGGCTTTCCAGGGCGCGCACGCGCTGCGATATCGCCGGCGAGGTCAGGTGCAGGCGCACTGCAGCTTGCTCGAAGCTGCCGCTCTCGATGACTGCCCGAAAAGCTTCGGTGTGCTTGGGATTGAGGTGCATGACGTGTTCCTTGACTGGTGAAGCAATAAGATAAGGAAAATTTATGATTCCCTAATAATACTTATTATTGCTGAATATCTGGGTTGCACGCTGCACAATGCCCTCTTTTAGTGCGCACCTGCCCGCGTTTCAGGCCAGACAATAGGAAGACCCAGCCATGCTCCAACCCATTCCATCCGCGCATCCGAGCATCACTTTGCGAGCCGCTCCTTGAGCGCAGTTGTCAAGCAGCCAGCATCGAAATTACTGCGCAGCATCAAATTCTTGCTGGGACTCGGTCTCGGTCTGGCGCTGTCCGGTTCGCTGGTGCTGGGATATTGCCTGAACCGGATCTGGCAACAATTGCCTGCAGTCGATCGTCTGGCGCAGTACCAGCCTGCATTGCCGCTGCGTATCTATTCGAGCGAAGGGGTGTTGCTGGCCGAATACGGCGAAGAGCGGCGCCAATTCGTGCCGATCGAGGCTATTCCGTTACTGATGCGGCAAGCGTTGCTGGCGATCGAGGATGCGCGCTTTTACGAACATGGCGCGGTCGACATCCAGGGCTTGCTGCGCGCCACGTTTGCCAATCTGGTGCTGGGGCGCCAGGCTCAGGGCGCCAGCACGATCACGATGCAAGTAGCGCGCGACTTTTACCTGAAGCGCGAAAAAACCCTGCAGCGCAAGGTGACCGAGATCTTGCTCGCTTATAAACTGGAGCAGCATTACAGCAAGGACAAACTGCTGGAGTTGTACATGAATCAAATCTATCTGGGCGAGCGCTCGTATGGCTTTTCAGCGGCGGCAAACGTGTATTTCGACAAGACGCTGGATCAGTTGAGCGTGGCCGAAGCGGCGATGCTGGCCGGCTTGCCGAAGGCGCCGTCAGCCTATAACCCGGTTGCCAACCTGGCGCGCGCGCAGTTGCGCCAGCGCCATATCCTGCAGCGGATGCGGGACTTGAACTACATCACGCAGGGCGCTTACGCGCAAGCGATGGCGGAAGAACTGGTGATCAACCGGCATCGCAATGGATCGGTGCGCGCCGCCGCCTATGCGGTCGAGGAAGCGCGCCAATTGGTGATGGCAGTCTATCCGGAACACGCTTACACGATGGGCCTCGATGTCACGACCACGATCCGGATGGCGCCGCAATTGGCCGCCGACCAGCAGTTGCGCGCCGGCTTGCAAGTGGCGCAAGGCCGGCGCGGTTATCTCGGGCCCGAGGCCAGGGTGCCGACTGCGGGTGCGGCGCAGGGCGTGCGCAAGTTGCTCTCTCCTTACCCCGACAGCGGCAACTTGCGCACCGCGCTCGTGAGGTCGGTGGGCAAGGATCAGGTGCAGGCGGTGCTGCGCGACGGCACTGCGATCCGGGTGGCAGCGGTCGATCCGCGCATCGTCTCGCACTGGTCGAAACTGCCCGGCGGCACGCGCAGCATCGCCGCCGGCGCAGTGATCC
>CANFGA010000542.1 GCA_947446335.1 Oxalobacteraceae bacterium
GGTGGCATCAAGGGCATGCTGGTCAACTTCGTGGTACGCAACATCAAGAAAATGGTGCCGGCTTTCTCGCTGCCCAATGCCGTGCGCTTCAAGCAAGCGCTGGCGCAAGGCGAGAACATGACATTGATGCCGGTTGAACTGGCGCCGCTCGACGTGGCCTTTCTTCAATATACCGGCGGCACCACCGGGGTCTCGAAAGGCGCGGCTTTGACGCACCGCAACATCATCGCCAACGTGCTGCAAACCGAAGCCTGGTCGCAACCGGCGCTGCAGAGGGAACCGGTGGTGGCGTCGTTGACCATCGTCTGCGCATTACCGCTTTACCATATTTTTGCGCTGACCGCCTGCGCGATGTGGGGCATGCGGATGGGCGCGCTCAACATCCTGATTCCGAATCCGCGCGACATCCCCGGCTTCATCAAGGAGCTCGGAAAATATCCATTCAACATGCTCCCTGCGGTCAATACGCTGTACAACGCGCTGCTGAATCATCCCGACTTTGCCAAGCTCGATTTCTCGCACCTGAAGATCGCCAACGGCGGCGGGATGGCGGTGCAGCAATCGGTCAACGACCAGTGGCGCAAGGTCACCGGGGTCTCGATCATCGAAGGCTATGGCTTGTCCGAGACTTCGCCGGTCGCCACCTGCAACCCGGCCGACAGCAGCACCTTCTCGGCCACGATCGGCTTGCCAGTGCCCTCGACCGAGATCACGATCCTGGACGACGATGGCAATCCGGTGCCGCTGGGCCAGTCGGGCGAGATCGCGATCCGCGGTCCGCAAGTGATGGCTGGCTACTGGAACCGTCCCGACGAGACGGCCAAGTCGATGACTGCGGACGGTTTCTTCAAGTCGGGCGACATCGGCGTGATGGACGAGCGCGGCTATACGAAGATCATCGACCGCAAGAAAGACATGATCCTGGTCTCCGGCTTCAACGTCTACCCGAACGAGCTTGAAGGCGTGATCGCCGCGCATCCCGGCGTGCTCGAATGCGCAGTCATCGGCGTGCCGGACGAGCACTCGGGCGAAGCGGTCAAGGTATTCGTCGTGCGCCGCGACCCCAACTTGACGGCCGAGCAATTGATGGCCTACTGCAAGGAACAGTTCACCGGCTACAAGAAGCCCCGGCACATCGAGTTCCGCGACGAATTGCCCAAGACTAATGTCGGGAAAATCCTGCGCCGGGTCTTGCGCGATGAAAAATAGCAACTAGAGGATAATGTAGCAGATGGACAGAATCTGGTTGAAGTCATACCCTCCGGGTGTGCCAAATGAAATAGATTGCACGCAATACCGTTCGATCACGCAGTTGCTGGAAGAATCCTTCCGCAAATATGCCGATCGCAACGCCTATGTCTGCATGGACAAGTTTCTCAGTTACGGCGAGCTCGACCGGCTCTCGCAGCATCTGGGTGCATGGCTGCAAGACAAGGGTCTCAAGCCCGGTGCGCGGGTGGCGCTGATGCTGCCGAACGTGCTGCAGTATCCGGTCGCGATGGCAGCGATCCTGCGCGCCGGCTACACGGTGGTCAATGTCAATCCGCTCTACACGCCGCGCGAATTGCAGCATCAGCTCGTGGATTCGGGCGCGGTCGCGATTATCGTGCTGGAAAATTTCGCCGTCACGCTAGAGCGCGTGATCGCGCACACCAGCGTCAAGCATGTGATCGTGGCGACGATCGGCGATTTGCTGGGCACGGCCAGGGGCATGCTCACCAATTTCGTCGTGCGCCGGATCAAGCACATGGTGCCGGCCTATGCACTGCCCGGTTGCGTGTCGTTCAAGCGGGCGCTGGCCGACGGCGCCCACTTGACGCTCAAGCCGGTCAAGCTCGGGCATGACGATATCGCATTCCTGCAATACACCGGCGGCACCACCGGCATCTCCAAGGGCGCGGTGCTGCTGCACCGTAACGTGATCGCCAACATCTTGCAAAACGAAGCCTGGTTGCTGCCGGTCTTGTCGCAGCAGCCCAAGGATGAGCAACTGGTGTTCGTCTGCGCGCTGCCCCTTTACCATATCTATTCGCTGACCGTCAGTTCGCTGATGGGTACGCGGTTGGGCGGCTTGAACGTGCTGGTGCCCAATCCGCGCGACATTCCCGGCTTCGTCAAGGAGTTGGCCAAGTACAAGGTTGCCATTTTCCCGGCCGTCAATACGCTGTACAACGCCTTGCTCAACAATGTCGAGTTCCAGAAGCTCGATTTTTCCAGCTACAAGGTGTGCAATGGCGGCGGGATGGCGGTCCAGCAAGCGGTCGCCGACAAGTGGCTGAAGCTGACCAATTGCCCGATCATCGAAGGCTACGGTTTGTCCGAAACCTCGCCGGTGGCAACCGCGAACCGCTGCGACATCCGGGAATTTTCCGGCACTATCGGCTTGCCGCTGCCATCGACCGAGATCGCGATACTGGACGACGATGGCGCGCCGGTGGCGCTGGGCGCGCCCGGCGAGATCGCGATCCGCGGGCCGCAGGTGATGGCCGGCTACTGGCAGCGCGACGATGAAACGGCCGAGGTGATGACACCGGATGGCTACTTCAAGACCGGCGATATCGGCATCATGAATGAAAAAGGCTATGTCCGCATCGTCGACCGCAAGAAGGACATGATCCTGGTCTCGGGTTTCAACGTCTATCCGAACGAGGTCGAAGGCGTGCTGGCGGCGCATCCGGGCGTGCTGGAGTGCGCCTGCATCGGCGTGCCCGATGAACATTCGGGCGAGGCGGTCAAGGTCTTCATCGTGCGCAAGGATCCGGCGCTGAGCCGCGAGCAATTGATGGAGCATTGCAAGCACGAGCTCACTTCGTACAAGAAGCCGAAATACATCGAATTTCGCGATGAGTTGCCCAAGACCAATGTCGGCAAGATCTTGCGCCGCCAGCTGCGCGACGAAAAAGATGTCACCGAAGCGGCTTAAAATGATGGTGCCACGTCCGAAATCACGGTGCCAGGTTCGATCTCGATTGAGCCTGGCACCGCTTGCTAGGCGAGCAAACTGGCCAGCGGTGGCAAGGGGCGCGGCTTGCGGTCGTCGCCGGTCGCCAC
>CANFGA010000543.1 GCA_947446335.1 Oxalobacteraceae bacterium
CCGGTGGATCTCAAGCGAGGTAGCCAGCACCATCGCTGGAAAAATCCCCGGCGCGCAATTTTCTGCAGAAGAGCCATCGACCGACTCGCCGCTGCACCATCTGGAACACTGTCCGTTTTGCCTGACCCATGCGGGCACCTTCGCCTTGCCTGCGCCTTCGACCATGCTGTTTGCGATTCAGGGCGGGCACGATTTGTTTCCCGCGCTTTTTTACCATTCCCCATCGCCCCTGTTTTCCTGGTCCGCGGCCCATCCGCGCGGCCCGCCTGCCGCCGTCTAGTCGTCTCACTTTCGATCGCTGATTGTTGATTCCTGCTGCTTAATCCAGGATTGCAGCAGCGTCTTTGCAGCATCTGGCCTTCCATTTGCTGCAACACGAACTACATCAGAACACCACGTGAACTTGCCCATCCGCACTTGCGCTGCTGCATCGCGCGTGCCAGTGTCGGACCAACGTTTCACTACTGACAAGGAACAGATTCATGAACAAGTCCACGAACAAGCCTATCAACCATCCTCTGCGCCATGCATCCCGGCTGCTGGGCGCCGTGCTGCTGTGCGCTGCGCTAACAGCTCAAGCGCAAACTCAGGCCCAACCTTCTCAGGCCCAGATCAGCGTCAGCGATGCATGGGTGCGCGCCACGGTGCCGCAGCAAAAAGTCACCGGCGCCTTCATGCAGTTGACTTCCGCGAACGATGCGCGTCTGGTCGATGTGAGTTCGACCATTGCCGGCCGCGCCGAACTGCACCAGATGAGCATGACCGACAACGTGATGAGAATGCGCCAGATCGAGGCGCTCGATTTGCCTGCAGATAAAGCTGTCGCGTTGACGCCGGGTGGCTATCACGTGATGCTGTTCGAGTTGAAAGCGCCGGTCAATGCCGGCGACAAGATCCCGTTGCTATTGACCGTCGAAGGCCGTGACAAAGAGCGCAAGACGATAGCAATCATCGCGGTGGCCAGAGGCATCAATGGCGCGCCGGCACATCAGATGCCTTGAGCCTTCAGCGCCAGACACACACCAATCGCAAGCAATAAAAATTGAACACGCAGGAGCACATCATGCAATCGACTCAAAAAAAATCGTCCATCCTTCTTGGCCTGGTTCGTTGTTTCAACGCGGCGGCCTTCGTCGCCTTGTCAGCCTTTTATTTCGGCATGTTTTTCCTCGGCAAACCGATGATCGACCAGGTCGAACTGGTGCCGCTGGCACACGCTGCCGCGCCGCATGCAACTGCGACCAAGGCGGTGATCTGAGATGAGCAATTTCATTACACCCATGTTCGATTCCGCCCTGCGACCGACTGACCATCCACGCACGCTGTGTGCCATCGCCTGTTCGGTTGCGCTGCTGGCGCTGGCGAGCCAGAGTGCGCATGCCGAGGCCACGATCGACGATGCTGCTTCGGCCATGGGCAAGGTCGAGGTTGCCGGCCAGCGCATCGGCCCCTTGTCGGCGCGCAGCGTGCTCAGTTCGGTCGATATCCTGGATGCTGATGTGATCCGCGATCAGCAGGCGGTCAATACCTGGGAACTGTTTTCAAGGGCGCCCGGCGTGGTGCTGACCCAGTTCCGACAGGGCAATGAGTCGGGCAAACTGTCGTTTCGCGGCTTCAATGGCGAGGGCGAGGTGAATGCGGTCAAGCTGCTCATCGATGGCATTCCCAGCAACGACAATGCCGGCGGCATGCCCTTTCTGGACATGATTTTTCCATTGGAGATTGCCCGCATCGAAGTCGTGCGCGGCACCAACGATGCGCGCTACGGCGTGCACAATATCGCCGGCAATGCCAACATCGTCACGCGCAGCGGCGGCAACTATGGCGACGCCAGGATCACCTATGGCAGCTTCAATACCAAGGAAATCCAGATCGCCAAGGGCATCGAACAGGGCAACTGGTCGCAAAACTATATCGTCGGCCATGTCGCATCGGGCGGTTACCGCGACCATGCCAGTTTCGACAAGACCACATTCGGCGGCAAGTGGTTCTATACCAGCGACGATGCCAGTTACCGCTTCGGCTTGATCGCGCGCCACGCCGAGAGCAATGCCGATGAAGCCGGCTATCTGGGCGCTGCCGATGCCATGAGCAATCCGACCCTGTCCTATCCGTATGCACAGGGCGAAGGCGGCAACCGCCAGATGAACCAGGTCAGCGTCCATCTGGACGGCATACTCGCTCCAGGCCTGTCGGGCGCAGCCAAGGCCTATGTCAATACCGTGCAAGATCAGCGCTGGCTGCGTTATTCGGCGACGACCTCGCAGCAAGAACGCATCATCGATGAAACCCATTACGGTGCGCTGACGACGCTCACTTACCGGCCTGGCAGTACCTATGCCAGTCCAGGTCCGAAGTGGATGAAGAACCTGGTGATCGAGGGCGGTCTCAATGTCGAACGCCAGGATGATCAAAGCCCGCGCTACAGCACCGCCAATCAGGTGCGGGTGGCGACAACGCGCGATCATCATTTCACCTACGACACGGTGGGCGCCTATTTGCAGACGGTGATCAAGCCGCTGGACTCGCTCACCATCATTCCCGCCTACCGCGTCGACCATGTATCGGGCAGCTTTTCCGATCCATCGAAAAAAGTGCACTACGAGATGAACGACTACGGGCTGATCAAGCAGCCCAAATTGAGCGTCGTCTATGCGCCGTCGAACCTGGCCAGCATCTATGGCAACTGGGGCCGCACGTTCCAGGTCGGTGTCGGCGCGGCAGCCTACCATCCATCGACGGCCGCAGATTTGCAGCCATCGATCAACGAAGGCTGGGAAGCGGGCGTGAAGTTTACGCCCGCGGCTTGGATTGACGGGCGCGTTGCGCTGTGGGAGCAGAGTGCATCGGGCGAGATCAAGCGCCGCCTCAATGACCCGGCCGGCGGTTCCGAGAATGTGGGCCAGACCCGGCGCCAGGGCATCGATCTCCAGGTCAATCTGCGCCCGCAGACGGATAGCAATCTGTGGCTTGCGTATTCGCGCCAGCGTTCGCGCATCGTGCAACCGGATCCGAGCGCGCCAGCCACGATCGGCAATGAAATCGATCACG
>CANFGA010000544.1 GCA_947446335.1 Oxalobacteraceae bacterium
CGCGCTGGCGGTGCTGGCGCAGCCCGCGCATACGGTCGGCGGCAACATCACCGCGCTGGCCAAGAGCGCGCAAGTGTCGGAGCCGACCGTGGTGCGTTTTTGCCGCAGCCTCGGCTACGACGGCTGGCACGAATTCAAGCTCAAGCTGGCCCAGGGTCTGGCGCTGGCGCTGCCGGGCGCCAACGAGCAACCATCGCAAGACGATCTGGCGGCCGATCTGATCAACAAGATCTGCAGCCGCTCGATCAACACGCTGCTCGACTTGCGCAACAATCTGAAACCTGAAACGATACAGCGCACGCTCGACATTCTGGCGCGCGCCAACAAGATCGAATTCTATGGTCAGGGCACGTCCGGCATCGTTGCCGCCGACGCCCAGCACAAGTTTTTCCGCTCCGGCGTGCCCACGGTGGCGTATGCCGATCCATCCATTCACAGCATCGCCGCATCCTTGCTACACGCAGGCGATGCCGTGGTCGCCATTTCGCAGCGCGGCAACAACTCGGCGCTGGTACGTTCGGCCAAGCTGGCGCGCCGCAGCGGCGCCGAAGTGATCGTGCTGGCGCCATCGGGCACGCCGCTGGCCGACATGGCCAGCGTCTTGATCCCGATCGACCTGGTCTTCAACACCGATCCCTACAAGCCGATCTCGGCGCGCCTGGCTTACCTGGTCGTGATCGACATTCTGGCGGTCGGGTTGGCGCTGCAGCGCGGCCCCGAGTTTCGCAAGAAGATGCAAAATGCGCAAAAGGCACTGCTCGAATTCGACCTTCAATTCGACTCGTTCATCGGCTAAGCGTGCTTCTGGACGGCGCCAGATTGAGTACAATGGAGGACTCCGACTCCCTAGCCAAAACACCATGAACCAGCTCGAACAATTGAAGCAATTCACCACCGTCGTGGCCGATACCGGCGACTTCCAGAGCATCAAGGCGTACACGCCGCGCGACGCGACGACGAACCCGTCCTTGATCCTGAAGGCGGTGCAAAAGGACGAGTACCGTCCGCTGCTGGAACAAGCCGTGCAGAGCCATCCGCAAGCGTCGAACAGCGAGATCATCGACCATCTGTTGATCGCGTTCGGCGTCGAAATCCTGAAGCTGATCCCGGGCCGGGTCTCGACCGAAGTCGACGCCAGCCTGTCGTTCGACACCAATGCCACCGTGGCCAAGGGCCGCCAACTGATCGCGCTGTATGGCCAGGCGGGCATTGCACCCGAGCGCGTGCTGATCAAGATCGCAGCGACCTGGGAAGGCATACGCGCCGCTGAAATTCTGCAGCGCGAAGGCATACGCTGCAACATGACATTGCTGTTCTCGCTGCCCCAGGCGATCGCTTGCGCCGATGCCGGTGCGCAGCTGATCTCGCCCTTTGTCGGACGCATCTACGACTGGTACAAGAAGTCGACCGGCCTCGATTATCAGGGCGCGCAAGATCCGGGCGTGCAATCGGTGCAGCGCATCTACCATTACTACCGCAAGTTCGGCTATGCGACCGAGGTGATGGGCGCCAGCTTTCGCAACACCTCGCAAATTCTGGCGCTGGCCGGCTGCGATTTGCTCACCATCAGCCCCGACCTGTTGCAACAATTGGCCGACAGCGAGGCGCCATTGCAGCGCCAGCTCGATGCCGCCAGCAGCGCCAGCCTGGAGATCGAACGCCTGACGCTCGATGAAAAGAGCTTTCGCTTCATGCAAAACGAGGATGCGATGGCCACTGAAAAGCTGGCCGAGGGCATACGCGCGTTCTGCGCCGACTCGAACAAGCTGACATCGATGATCGCAGCGCTGCGCCAGGGCTGACAGCGATGCCCGGAGAAAACAAGATCAAGCTGATCGCGCTGGAAAACTGGCTGCAGAAATTGACCGGGGGCGACAATACGCTGGCGCTGGTGCTGCAGGTATTCATCGTCGTGCTGGCGGTCGTGGTCACCAATTTCTTCCTGCGCCGCACGCTGGGAAAACTCGAACTCAGCGCCAGCCAGACCCCGACACCGTGGAACTATGCGCTGGTGTCGGCGGTGCGCAAACCGCTGCTGCTGCTGGCATGGATACTGGGCATCTCGTTTGCCGCACGCATCATCCAGGCCGAAACCGACAATGCGCTGTTCGAGATCATTTCACCGGCGCGCACGATCGGCGTGATCGGCTGCATGAGCTGGTTCCTGACCCGCTTCATCAGCAATGTACAGGTCGGCATCATGGTCCAGCGCCACGCGCAAGGCAAGCCGGTCGACAGCACCACGATCGACGCCACCGGCAAGCTGCTGCGCATCTCGGTGATGATCACCGCCGCGCTGGTGGGAATGCAAAGCCTGGGCATTTCGATTTCAGGCGTGCTCGCTTTTGGCGGCGTGGGCGGGATCGCGGTCGGTTTCGCGGCCAAGGATTTGCTGGCCAACTTCTTCGGCGCGATGATGGTCTATCTGGACCGGCCATTCGTGGTCGGCGAATGGATACGCTCGCCCGACAAGGAGATCGAAGGCACGGTCGAGGAAATCGGCTGGCGCCTGACCCGCATCCGCACCTTCGACAGCCGCTTGCTGTATGTGCCAAATGCGGTCTTCACCCAGATTTCGGTCGAAAATGCATCGCGGATGACGAACCGGCGCATCTCGGAAAACATCGGCGTGCGCTACTGCGACATCGACAAGGTCGCTCCCATCGTGGCCGAGATCCGGGCCATGCTGAAAGCGCACCCCGAGATCGACCAGCGCCAGACCACGATCGTCAACTTCTTGCAATTTTCCAGCTCGGCGCTCGACATCATGGTCTACACGTTCACCAGCACCACGCAGTGGATCAAATACCACGCGGTGAAACAGGATGTGATGCTGCAGATCGCCGCGATCGTCGCCGCCCACGGCGCGCAAATCGCGCTGCCGAGCCGGATGCTGCACATGGCTGATGCTGGCAACTTCGATGGCAACTTCAGCGGCAACTACGGTGACAAGGGCGGCCCAGCCAGCGATCCGGTCGCCATCAGCACCGCGCCGCAGCAAGTAACAGCAGCCTAGTCGCTCAAGAACATCTGCTGCAAGTCGTTCAAGAA
>CANFGA010000545.1 GCA_947446335.1 Oxalobacteraceae bacterium
AAAAATGGTCTGCCCGAAAAAACTGGCCAGCGCGGTGCGGTCGATGCCATTCTTTTCAGCCAGCGCCTGCGCTTCGGCCATGCTTTCGATCGCGGATAAAATCATGAAATTTCCGGACAGCTTGACCACGTTCGCTGCCCCCGGATCCTCGCCAAAATCATGGATGCCCTGGCCCAGGATGTCGAGCACGGCTTTCGCCCTTTGCTTGGCCTCGCTGCTGCCGGACTGGCAGATCCAGAGCTTTTGCGCCGCCGCCGCTTCGGGACGGCCAAACACTGGAGCACTGAGGAACAGGCTGCCGTTCGCCGCATGCAACGCAGCAAGTTTTCTCGATGTCTCGGGCGAGACCGTGCTCATCGAGATATGCAAGCCACCCTTGCCGAGTTTTTCGAGGATCCCATCGGGGCCCAGCGTGAGCGCTTCGAGCGCGGCGTCGTGCGCCAGCATCGTGATGGCAATGCCGCCTGCGACGACAGCGCCAGCGGGGGTTGCGGCGATCTCGGCGCCATCCGGGCGCAAGGCCTCGGCATGGCTGCGGGTACGGTTATAGACCGTCACTGCAAGGGCGCTCTTGAGCAGGTTACGCGCCATCGGCGCACCCATGCTGCCAAGTCCCAGAAATCCAATTTTTTCCGTATTCATCCGGTTCTCCTGAATCAGCGGCTGTGTTCCAGCTGCCGGGTTGGTATTGCCGCCACGCACAAAGGCCGGCGGCACTGTTTCATCTCGTATCGGGAATTCGATTGCCAGGCCAAAGCGCCGCATGGAGTTGCTTTTCCGCGCAGACAGAGGCCATCAGTGCCCTTGAGACACCCTGCTCTCCATCATAAACGAAATACCCGGCATCCCGTTTCGGGACGCGATATACTGTGCGGACATACAGCCAATACACAGCCCACAGTGGAACGACGCAACATGCAACAGACATCCGAACGGCAGGTGTTGGAAGATCCTTTTTACTATCTGGCCAATTTCCTGCAGTTGGCAAACTGGATACATCAGCGTTACGCTGACTTGCTCTCGGTTGAAGAATTGCAATTCATTACTCAATTAGCCATTCTGCCGCGCCCGGCGCAAGCGTTGTTTGTCCGCATGGTGATCCGCAAGGGAAGTCTGTTTCGCGCCAGCAAACTGCGTTATGACGAGATCGGCGACACGCAAGACGCCATCGCACCGTTGCTCGCGCTTGGCTGGGTGGAGCGCGATCCATCGATAGAACTCGAGCAATTGTTTGACCTGCTGCAAAAGAGCGACATCGCGCTGGTTTTCAAGTTGTCCGCGCGGGAAAAAGCCTTGCGCAAGGCGGACCAGCTCGCCTTGTTGCGCCAGCGCATGGCAGAGCAAACATCAACGCCATTGCCACAAGGTTCAACACCAGAGGCCAGCGAGCAAGCTGGCGCATTCAGGCAGCGCTTTTCAAGCTGGCACCCCAGCACGGATGAGCCGCTGTACCAGATTCTGAATCAGGATTTGTGCGACCGTCTGCGCCTGATGTTCTTCGGTAATTTCCATCAAGACTGGTCCGAGTTCGTGCTCTCTGACCTGGGTATCTACCGCTACGAACAAGTCAATTTTTCACTGGCATCGCGCGCCTTCAATGCCCGCCAGGATGTCGATGACTACATGGCATTGCAGCGCTGCCGTGAACTTTTTTTCAACAAGGCACCGGTCGAGGACGTGCTGCAGCAATTGGCAAAATGTACGCTGGGCAATGACTGGCTGCTGGGCAGGCGCCAGAAATTCTTGTTCCAGATCGGCCAGCAACTGGAAAAGATCAAGGACTGGGATGGCGCGTTCAGCGTCTATGCAAGCTGCAGCTATCCCGGCGCGCGCCTGCGCGCCATCCGCGTGCTGGAAAAAAATGGCTGCAGCGACGCCGCGTTTGCCAGGCTGACCCTGGCGCAGCAAGCGCCTGAAAATGAAGCGGAGCGCCAGCAGCTGGTGCGCATTGCAGCGCGCCTGGGGCGCAAGTTCGGCCTGGAAAAGCCTGCCGCGATCGCAGTCGTCCCGGTGCAGAAAATAGACCTGAGCCTGCCGCACCCGGCAGGGCCTTTTTTTGTCGAAGGCGTCGTCAGGGACCATCTGTCGCAATCGGATGCACCGGTCCATTATGTCGAAAATACCCTGTTCAATGCCTTGTTTGGCTTGCTGTGCTGGGAGGCGATCTTCAAACCGTTGCCCGGGGCTTTTTTTCATCCGTTTCACCGTGGCCCGGTCGATTTGCACAGCGCCGATTTTCGCCAGCGCCGCGCGCCCGAATTTGCCGCCTGCCTGGCCGCACTCGATTCCAGCCATTACCGCCAGCGGATACGCCAGACTTATGCAGAAAAACAGGGCATTCAGTCCCCGTTTGTGGTCTGGCCTGCGTTGAATGCAGAATTGCTGGAACTGGCGCTCACCTGCATCCCGGCGCAGCATCTGAAACAGGCGTTCGAGCGCATTTTGTTGGATATCAAATCGAACCGCAATGGTTTTCCCGATCTGATCCAGTTCTGGCCAGCGCAGCAACGTTACCGGATGATCGAGGTAAAAGGTCCCGGGGACCGTTTGCAAGACAACCAGAAACGCTGGTTGGACTATTGCGCCGAACATCAGATGCCGGTGGCGGTGTGCCATGTCCAATGGTGCGGGACTGACGGGAACAATCTTTGAACGATACGGCCGATGGCAGCGTAGCCTTGATTGACGCGCCGGCGTACACCATCGCCGTGCGATCCTTGTGCGAATTCACCGCAAAGCAAGGAGACCTTGATCTGCGCTTCACGCCCTCGCCCACCGCCCAGGAAGGGATCGCCGGACATTGCCTGGTGACGGCAAGACGGTCGGCGAGCTACCAGCGCGAGCTCAGCCTGGAGGGGCATTTCGGGCCGTTGCATGTGCGCGGGCGCGCCGATGGTTATGATCCGCAGAAGCACCGGCTGGAAGAAATCAAGACCTTTCGCGGCGATCTGGGCGCAATGCCGGACAACCAGCGCCAGCTGCACTGGGCCCAGGCCAGGATCTACGGTCATCTGCAATGCCAGAAACTGGGGTGCGCCAGCATCGA
>CANFGA010000546.1 GCA_947446335.1 Oxalobacteraceae bacterium
GGTCGTCGCTTACGTGGTGACGGCTTCCGTGGTCGATGGCGTGCCCAAGCTGCACAAGGTCACCGCCGGCGTGCATTGCAATCTGGCAGTGAATCCGCTGACGATCGAAACCCAGGTGCAAGGTGCCGTACTGATGGCACTGGGCACCACCTTGCCGGGTGCTGCGATCACGTTGAAGGAAGGTGTCGTCCAGCAGCAGAACTTTGGCGACTATGTGGTGGCGCGCATCACCGACATGCCGCAGGTGGCGGTGCATATTGTCCAATCGGGCGATGCGCCTACCGGCATGGGCGAACCGGGCTTGCCGCCGCTGGCGCCGGCGTTTGCCAATGCCTTGTTCCGGCTGACCGGCAAGCGCTTGCGCAAGCTGCCGTTCGACATGGCTGCGGCTTGACCGTCGGCTGTTGAACTTCACGGCTGACCCCGTGCCCACGGTAGGCATCTTGCTGGCTGCCGGCCGGGGCCGGCGTTTCGATCCATCGGGCGTGCAAAACAAGCTGCTGCAAGCGCTGCCTGGCGGCGATTGCGTGGTTGCTGCCAGCGCCAGGCACATGCTGGCGGTGCTGCCCAGGGTAGTCGCGGTGGTGCGCCCCGGCGATGACCGGGTCGCCGTGCTATTGCGTGAACTGGGCTGCGAAGTGCAGGTGGCCGAGGATGCCGACAGCGGCATGGGCGCCTCGCTGCTGCATGCGATACGCTGCACGCAAGATGCCGGCAGCTGGTTGATCGCGCTGGGCGACATGCCGCATGTTCAAAGTCAGACCATCGCCGCCTTGGCGGCGGCGCTGGCGACTGGAGCCGAGATCGTCGCACCCACGTTCGAAGGGCGGCGCGGCAACCCGGTCGGATTCGGGCGCATCCATCTGCCGCTGCTGCTGGCGCTGCAAGGCGATCAGGGCGCGCGCAATATCTTGCGCCAGCATCCGGTGCAAGATATCGACGTTGCTGACGCGGGCATCGCGCAAGATGTCGACACAGTGCAAGATCTCGACACCCGCCTCGATCTGCCATCGTCGGCATAAACCACAAGGAATTCATGAAAAAAACAGAGATTGCCGCGATTGCGTACAGCATCGTGGCCAAGGACTTGGCCGGCCATTTGTTCGGCGTCACGTTGACTGTCCAGCATCCAGCTGTCGAAGGCCAGATCTTCGTGCTGCCGGCATGGATTCCGGGCAGTTACATGATCCGCGAATTCGCACGCAACATCGTGCAAATTCGCGCCGAAGCGGGTGGCAAGGCGGTCGCGTTGATCAAGCTTGACAAGCATTCTTGGCAGGCAGGGCCGTGCCAGGGCGCGTTGACGCTGCATTACGACGTCTATGCCTGGGACATGTCGGTGCGCACCGCCCATCTGGATCAGACCCACGCTTTCTTCAACGGCACCAGCGTCTATCTGCGCGTGCTCGGTCAAGAGCACGGCGCGCATCAGGTCGATATCGTGCGCCCGCCCGATGCCGCTTGCCAGAGCTGGCGCGTGGCCACTGCGCTGCCCGAATTGAGCGCCGAGCGTTACGGCTTTGGGACCTACATCGCGGCAGACTATGATGAGTTGATCGATCATCCGGTCGAACTCGGGGATTTCGCGCTGGCCAGCTTCAATGCGCACGGCACGGCGCACGATATTGTCGTCAGTGGCCGCGTGCCGCACCTCGACCTGGGGCGATTGAAGCGCGACTTGAAGGCGATCTGCGAAACCCAGATCGCCTTTTTCGAGCCGAAGACGCGGCGTGCGCCGATGCGGCGTTATGTGTTCCTGACGCAGGCGGTAGGCGATGGCTACGGCGGTCTGGAGCACCGCGCATCGACCGCATTGATTTGCAATCGGGCCGACTTGCCGAGCACGGCGACGCCCAAAAACGGGATCATCAGCGACGGTTATCTTGGCTTTCTTGGCTTGTGCAGCCACGAGTATTTTCATACCTGGAATGTGAAGCGGATCAAGCCTGCTGCGTTTGCGCCTTACGACTTGCAGGCCGAAAGCTACACGCCTTTGCTGTGGCTGTTCGAGGGCTTCACCAGCTATTACGACGACTTGATGCTGGTACGCGCCGGCATCATCGAGGAAGCGGCTTATTTCAAGTTGCTGGGCAAGACCGTCACCTCGGTGCTGCGCGGCAGCGGGCGCAGCAAGCAAAGCGTGGCCGATTCGAGCTTTGACGCCTGGGGAAAATACTACCGCCAGGATGAAAATGCGCCGAATGCGATCGTCAGTTATTACACCAAGGGCAGCTTGATCGCGCTGGCGCTGGACTTGACGCTGCGCGCCAAAACCAAAGGCAAGAAATCGCTGGACGATGTGATGAAATCGCTGTGGCAACGCTATGGCCGCGATTTCTATCCGGATGGGCGGCGCGGTGTCACGCCAGCCGAGGTCGAAGCGTTGTTCGATGAAATCGCCGGTGTGAAGATGAAGCCGTTTTTCGAGCGCTATGTGCGCGGCACCGACGACTTGCCGCTGGCCAAGTTGCTGGCCTCGTTCGGCGTTGCGCTGGCCGATGGTCGCAAGGAAAACAAGCCGAGTCTGGATGTCAAGATCGGGCGCGATGGCAGTCTGGCCCAGGTGCACGAGGGCGGGGCGGCGCATCTGGCCGGCTTGTCGGCCGGCGATCTGCTGGTGGCTCTGGACGGCTTGCGCATCAACGCTCATCCATCGAATCTGGATGCACTGCTGGGGCGTTACCGGGTCGGCGATCAAGTCGAGTTGCACGTCTTCCGGCGCGACGAGTTGATGACGTTCGTGGCGACATTGCAGGGCGAGCGCGCGCCCGAGATCAGCTTGAGCTTGAATGCGCCGGACAAGAAAGCGAAGCTGCTGGAGCGGCCCAGCGCTGCGCAGCAGGCTTAGCCGTTTCAGCCTGGGCTGTTGACAGCGGCCGGCGCGGATTCGACGATCGGTGCCGGCGGTTTCCACGGCGGACCTTTTTGACAGCCAGTGAGCAACAGTGCCGCCAATCCCAGCGTCGTCCAGCTTGCGATCTTGCCCATGGCTCCTCCTTGAAACAGGTCGATCCAGTCCGGTTGACCCGACCTGGTCGA
>CANFGA010000547.1 GCA_947446335.1 Oxalobacteraceae bacterium
CATCGCCCGATTGCACGATATGCACCGCCACCTGCGGCATGTCGGTGATGCGCGCCACCACATAGTCGCCAAAGTTCTGCTGCTCGACCACGCCATCCTTCAACGTGATCGCAGCACCCGGCAAGGTGGTGCCCAGTGCCATCAGTACGGCACCTTGCACCTGGGTTTCGATCGTCAGCGGATTCACTGCCAAATTGCAATGCACGCCGGCGGTGACCTTGTGCAGCTTGGGCACGCCATCGACCACGGAAGCCGTCACCACATAAGCGACGACCGAACTGAACGATTCATGCATCGCCACGCCCCAGGCCTGACCTGCCGGCAACTTGGTCTTGCCATAGCCCGACTTGGCTACCGCCAAGTCCAGCGCTGCCTGGTGGCGCGGGTGCTTGTCGCCGATCAATTTCTTGCGGTAAGCGACCGGGTCGACGCCGGCCACATGCGCCGCCTCGTCGAGCAGCGTTTCCATCACGAACGCGGTGTGGGTCGAACCGACCGAACGCCACCACAGCACCGGCACATTGGCCTTGACGATGTGGGCCGACAAGTTCAACGGCACGTCATACGGCACGCCCATCCCTTCGACCATCGTGTTATCGACGCCATTCTTGACCATCGCAGGAGCGAGGAACGTATCGGACATGATCGACTGGCCGACGATCACATGGTTCCAGCCCAGGATAGCGCCCTTGTCATCGAGACCGATATCGGCCTGGTGCACGTGCGATGGACGATAATAACCACCCTTGACATCGTCTTCACGACTCCAGATGACTTTCACCGGCCCGCTCTTGCCATCGGCCTTGTAAGCCTTGGCCACGTTGACCGCCTCGACGACGAAGTCCGAGGTCGGCACGCCGCGCCGGCCGAAACCGCCGCCAGCCATCATCGTGTGCAGTACCACTTGCTCCGGCTTCAAGCCCGAGGTAGCCGCTGCCGCAGCAAGGTCGACACCCGGAAATTGCGTGCCGGTCCAGATGGTGCAGGCATCGCTCTTCAAATCGACGATGCAATTGAGCGGCTCCATCGGTGTGTGGGCCAGATAGGGAAACTCGTAGACGGCGCTGATTTTCTTCGGTGCCGCCCCCAGCTTCGAGATGTCGGCTTTCATCACCGAGGCACCCGGCGTCTTGGCCAGCGCCTTGAAGGCGACCAATTGCTGGGCACTATCGACCTTGTCGACGGCGCTGCTATCCCATTCGATCACGAGTGCATCGCGGCCCTGCTTGGCCGGCCAGTAACCGTCGGCGATCACGGCCACACCGCGCCCGCCCCGATCGAGTTGCACTTCCAGCACCGCGATCACGCCCTTGATCGCCTTCGCCTTGCTGGCGTCGAACTTGGCAACCTTGGACCCGAACACGGGCGGACGTGCCACCACGGCGACCTTGGTGCCTTCCGGCATGAAGTCGATCCCGAACTCTTGCGTGCCGTTCGATTTCGCCAGCGAGTCCAGCCGCTTGACCGGCTTGCCGATCAGTCTGAAATCCTTGGCATCCTTGAGCTTGACAGTGACTGGCACCGGCTGCTTCATCGCCGCATCGGCAAACGAACCGTAGCTCGCCTTCTTGCCGGCGGGGCCGATCAGCATCCCTTTCGAGGTCTTGATTTGCTCGGGCTTGACCTTCCACTCGGCAGCGGCAGCGGCGATCAGCATCGCGCGCGCCCTGGCGCCGATTTCGCGGTACTGCGTGTAAGAATGGTTGATGGTGCCTGAGCCACCGGTCATCTGCATGCCGAACACCGGGTCCTTGTACGCGTCGCCGGCCGGAGCCAGTTCACCGCGCATCTGCGACCAGTCGGCATCCAGTTCTTCGGCGATCAGCATCGGCAACGCCGTTTGCACGCCCTGGCCGAATTCCAGCCGGTTGACCTGCACCGTGACGCTATTGTCGGGTGCGATATGCAGGAACGCATTCGGCACCGAAGTCGGCTTGGCGTCGGCCGCCTGGGCAAACTTGTTGGCGCCGGGGATGAAAAATCCCAGCACTAGGCCGCCGCCGACGACTGCGCCAGCCTTGATGAAACTGCGGCGCGACAAGGCGGGGTTGGTTTGTTCAGCTTGATTGAGCCATTCGATGCGCATGATGTTTTCCTTAAGCGAGAGTCTGCGCCGCGTCCTTGATGGCCGCGCGGATGCGTTGATAAGTGCCGCAGCGGCAGATGTTGCCGCTCATGGCGCCATCGATGTCGGCGTCGGTAGGCGCCTTGTTCGATTGCAACAGCGCGGTCGCGCTCATCACCTGGCCGCTCTGGCAATAGCCGCATTGCGGCACATCGTGCTTGACCCATGCAGCTTGTACGACCTTGCCGACATGGTCGGCGGCCATCGCTTCGATGGTCGTGATTTTTTGCCCGACCGCTGCTGAAATCGGCGTCACGCAAGAGCGGATGGCCTGGCCACCCATGTGCACGGTGCATGCACCGCACAGCGCCGCGCCGCAACCGAACTTGGTGCCGGTCATGTTCAGATTGTCGCGCAGCGCCCACAGAATAGGGGTGGATGGATCGGCATCGATCTGCATGTCCTTGCCATTGATATTGAGGGTAATCATCTAGTGCTCCTTCGGGAACGGCGTGTTTGTTGGCGGGGAATGGGTTGGGTGCAATCGGGGCTGCGGGCGCAGGCGCCTTGGGCGCCTGCAGTGGTGCTGCGCGCTTGCGCCCGCATTGATACTGATTGCCCAGTGTAATCGTTCGCGCTCATTCGTGCTTGCATACGCCGATTTGCCGCGTCATTGCTTGATTATTGCTTGATCATTGCTTGATGCTGGCCAGTTTCGCTTCCAACGCCTTGGCATCGATCGCACCCGGGATCCGGCTGCCGTCAACAAAGAAAATCGCCGGCGTGCCGGTCACGCGCAGCTTTTGTCCCAGCGCCAACACCTTGTCGTGCGGCGTGACGCAATCGGCCGGCGCAGCGGATGCCGCCTTGCCGCGCAACATCCAATCGTCCCAGGCCTTGTTGCGATCCAGAGAGCACCAGATGTTCTTCGACTTGGCGATCGAATCTTCCGACAGGATATTGAACATGA
>CANFGA010000548.1 GCA_947446335.1 Oxalobacteraceae bacterium
CGCAACTGCACCAGTTGCGCGGGCGGGTCGGGCGCGGCATCGCCGCCTCGGCTTGTCTGCTGCTGTACCAGGGGCCGCTGGGGCCGATCGCGCGATCGCGCCTGATGACGATGCGCGAAACCACCGATGGCTTTGAAATCGCGCGCAAGGATCTGGAAATTCGCGGCCCCGGCGAGTTTTTGGGGGCACGCCAGTCGGGCCAGGCGATGCTGCGCTTCGCCGACCTGGAAACCGACGGGCACTTGGTCGAACAGGCCAGCAGCCTGGCGCAGCAATTGCTGGCCGATGCAGGCAGCGCCGCGACGGTCGCCGCGCACCTGGCGCGCTGGCTGGGCGACAAGGAAGACTTCCTGAAAGTCTAGCAGTGCATCAGCTTAGAAGCACATGACGAAGCGGGTGCCCAGGTCCAGCATGAAGCTCGGCTGCAGGTAAGCGGCGAACACGATTGCCAGCACGGCGCAAGCGGCCAGATACAGCGCCACGCTTCCGATTTTGATGCCCGGCTTCATGCCCGGCTTCATTTCTGATTTCATGCCGGTTTCAAGGCGCCGCGCACCAGGCCACGTTCATCGATCGGAAAATTGACCAGCGCGGCAAAAATGCCAAGCGCGATCGTGATGCCCCAGACCATGTCGTAATTGCCCTGCTTGGCGTACAGGTAGCCGCCCAGCCAGACGCCCAGAAAACTGCCCAACTGGTGCGACAGGAACACCATGCCGGCCAGCATCGACATGTGCCTGACGCCGAAGATGCCGGCGATGATGCCATTGGTCAAAGGCACGGTCGAGAGCCAGATCAAGCCCATCGCCGCAGCGAACACATAGACCGACATGACCGACAACGGCGCCAGCAGGAACAGCGCGATGACGACTGCGCGCGTCAGATAGATGCCGACCAGCAGATGGCGCTTGGGCATGGTGCCGCCGAGCTTGCCGGCGTAATACGAGCCGAAGATGTTGAACAAGCCGATCAGCGCCAGCGCGACGACAGCCACGTTGGGGCCGGCGATGCCCTGATCCTTCAGATACGCAGGCAAATGCGCGGCGATGAACACGACCTGGAAACCGCAGACGAAATAGCCGGCCATCAGGAGCAGGAAGGAGCGGTTCTTCAGGGCTTCGAGCGCTGCATCAAAGCTGCTTTGCTGCGGGCCAGCGTGGGCGGCGACAGCCGGTTCGCGCAGATAGAACGACATCGGGATCATCGCCAGCACCAGCAGCGCGGCCAGCACATAGAAGGCATTTTGCCAGCCCAGCGTCGAAATCAATTGCTGCTCGACCGGCATCATCATGAACTGGCCGAAGGAACCGGCCGCCGCCGAGATCCCGAACGCCCATGAACGGCGCTCCACCGGCGCACTGCGCCCGATGATGCCGCTGATCGCGCCGAACGCGGTGCAAGACAAGCCCAGGCCGATGAAGATGCCGGAACCGATGATGAACATCGTCGGCTGTGTGACGACGGCCATCCACACCAGGCCCAGCATGTAGCTGATCGCGCCCAGGATCACGACCCGCATCGTGCCATAACGATCCGCCGCCATCCCGGCGAACGGACCGAACAAGCCCCACATCAGGTTTTGCATCGCCAGCGCCAGCGAATAGGTTTCGCGCGTCCAGCCGTGCGCTTGCGAGATCGGCTGCATCCAGAAGCCGAGGCCGTGGCGCACGCCCATCGCCAGCGTCAAGATGACGCCGCTGGCGATCAGCACGGTTTTCAACGATGGCGCGCCGAGGTTGTTCACGCTGTTGTTCAATCCAGTGCTCATGGGAACGCTCTTACAGTACTGCGCCGTCGGCGCGATAGGACAGCTTGATCTGGGCCCGGATCGTGTCGAGCACGCCCATCAGGGCCAGCGTTTCATCGAGCGGCATCACGGGGCTTTCCAGCAAGCCTGCGCGCAGGCAGCGCATCACTTCCAACGCCTGGTGCGCATAACCGTTGCCGATCTGCGGGCATTGCACGGTGCGCGCGTCGCCGTTCGCCAGCGTCACGGTCAGCATCTTGACCTGATGAAACCGCGGGTGCAGCAGGATGTAGCCCAGGTCGCCTGAGATCACCATCTGGTTCGGCGTCGTCGCGACCAGACTGCAAGAACAGCTCGAGATGCCGCCACCCTGATGCTGCAGCGAAAACACGGTTTGCAAATCGATGCCGCTGCGATCGAGCTCGCCGATGGCTTGCACCACATCGACCGGCCCCAGGAAACAGGTCGAGATCGACAAGGGATAGATGCCGACATCGAGCAAGGCTCCGCCGCCCAGATCCGGGTTCAACAGGCGGTGCTCGGGATCGACCTTGGCCACGAAGCCCAGATCCGACTGGATGTGGCGCACGGTGCCGATTTCGCCGCTGGCGATGATGCGCTTCGCTTCCAGGATCGCCGGCAAAAAGCGGGTCCACATCGCCTCCATCAGGAACAGCTGCTTGCTGCGCGCCAGGTCGATCACCTGTTGCGCTTCGCGCCGGTTCATCGTGAACGCCTTTTCGCACAGCACATGCTTGCCGGCCTGCAAACACATGATCGCGTTGTCGGCATGCAGCGCATGCGGCGTGGCGATGTAGATCACGTCGACCTGCGGATCGTCTGCCAGCGCCTGGTAAGAGGCGTGGCAACGGGGGATATCGAATTCGGCGCCGAATTGATCGGCTGCCGCGGCGCTGCGCGAGGCGACTGCGGCCAATTGCGCATCCGGCAATCCACGCAAGGCTTGCGCGAAGGTATGCGCGATTTTTCCGGTGCCCAGTATGCCCCAGCGTATGACTTTATTCGACATGGTGTCCTTCTGCCGCGAGCGGCATGATTGTTTCAGCCGCTCGCGGCAGGGTTTTTGGCACTTGTTTGCGCGGCGGGCGAAACACGGCAGCATCGGCATAAAAATCGTCGCCCTGACCCGGCCACCAATACGGCACGCCCAGCACCGGCAGCGGCGTGAAATCGCAGGTAGCAACGCCGTTCGCCGCCAGATCGCTGGCCACGCGCTGATCCAGCCACGCCTGGCGCTGCTCGCGCTCCAGCGTA
>CANFGA010000549.1 GCA_947446335.1 Oxalobacteraceae bacterium
TCAACCGACACCGAAGTCCAGATCACGACCCACGCCGCGATCGGCTCCGGCCTCGAGACGATCGGCACCACGGTGGCGGCGCGCAAACTGCTCGACATCTTGCGCGCGCTGCCCGAATCGGGCGACGTCACGATGACCCTGGTCAACAAGCGCCTGACGGTACAAACCGGCAAGTCGCGCTTCGCGCTGCAGACGCTGGCGGCCGAGGAATTTCCGACCATGCAGCAAACTGAAACCTACAACGCCACCGTCACGCTGCCGCAAAAAACGCTGAAGCACCTGTTCAACATGGTGCATTTTTCGATGGCGCAACAGGATATCCGTTACTATCTGAATGGCTTGCTGCTGGTGTTGGACGGCAAGAACGTGATCGCCGTGGCGACCGACGGCCATCGCCTGGCGTTTTGCCAGGTCGAAACCGAGCAGGAATTCACACGCCAGGAAGTGATCATCCCGCGCAAGACCATCATCGAACTGCAGCGCCTGCTTGAAGAGAACGACCAGCCGGTGCAGCTCGATATCGCGGCCAACCAGGTCAAGCTGACCTTCGCCGACATCGAGCTGATCTCGAAGCTGGTAGAAGGCAAGTTCCCTGACTACACGCGGGTGATCCCGAAGGGCTACAAGAACGACTTCACGATCGGGCGCGACGAATTGCTGCGCTCGCTGCAGCGCGCCGCGATCATGACGTCCGACAAGTTCAAGGGCGTGCGCTGCATCATGAGCCCGGGCAGCATGAAGATCAGTTCGACCAATGCGGATCAGGAAGAAGCGGTCGAAGAACTTGAAATCGATTACAGCGGAGACAGCGTCGACATCGGCTTCAATGTCACCTATCTGCTCGACGTGCTGAACAACCTGAAATGCGAGCAAGTCAACATCGCGCTCGGCGACTCCAATTCGTCGGCGCTCATTTCGATCCCTGACAATGCCGACTTCAAGTATGTCGTCATGCCGATGCGGATCTAGCATCAAGCAGCATCGCAAGTTGTTATCACCGTTGTTGTCACCGTTGTCATTACCGTTATAGAAAGCAGTCCATGTCCGAGTCTCCAGAAGTCAGTACCATCTTGCCAATGCCGGAAGAATACGGCGCCGCCTCCATCCAAATTCTGGAGGGCCTGGAAGCGGTGCGCAAGCGCCCCGGCATGTACATCGGCGACACCTCGGACGGCACCGGACTGCACCACCTGGTGTTCGAAGTGCTGGACAACTCGATCGATGAATCGCTGGCCGGGCATTGCACCGAGATCAACGTCACGATCCACACCGACAATTCGATCTCGGTGACCGACAATGGCCGCGGCGTGCCAACCGGCATCAAGTTCGACGACAAGCACGAACCGAAGCGCAGCGCGGCCGAAATCGTCATGACCGAACTGCATGCCGGCGGCAAGTTCGACCAGAACTCGTACAAGGTCTCGGGCGGCTTGCACGGCGTGGGCGTGTCGTGCGTCAACGGCTTGTCGAAACTGCTGAAACTGACCATCCGCCGCGATGGCAAAGTGCATTACATGGAATTCGTGCGCGGCGTGCCGCAAAACCGCGAAGTCGAAATGATCAACGGCGCGCAATGCTCGCCGATCAAGGTCATCGGCGACACCGACAAGCGCGGCACTGAAGTCCACTTCTGGGCCGATGAAGAAATCTTTTCGCATGTCGAGTTCCACTACGAAATCCTGGCCAAGCGCATCCGCGAACTGTCGTTCCTGAACAATGGCGTGAAGATCAAGTTGAGCGACCAGCGCAGCGGCAAGGAAGAATTGTTTGCCTTCGAAGGCGGCACGCGCGGCTTCGTCGAATACATCAACAAGGCCAAGACGGTGCTGCACCCGACCATTTTCCAGGCCACCGGCGACCGGATGTCGGACCAGAACACCAACATCAGCGTTGACGTCTCGATGCAGTGGAACGATGCCTACAACGAACAAGTGCTCTGTTTCACCAACAACATCCCGCAGCGCGACGGCGGCTCGCACCTGACCGGTCTGCGCGCGGCGATGACGCGGGTCATCAACAAGTACATCGAAGAACATGAATTCGCCAAGCGCGCCAAGGTCGAGATCAGCGGCGACGACATGCGCGAAGGCTTGACCTGCGTGCTGTCGGTCAAGGTGCCGGAACCGAAGTTCTCGTCGCAGACCAAGGACAAGCTGGTGTCTTCCGAAGTGCGCGGACCGGTCGAGGAAATCGTCGCCAAGACGCTGTCGGACTACCTGCAGGAACGCCCGAACGACGCCAAGATCATCTGCGGCAAGATCGTCGAAGCGGCGCGCGCACGCGAAGCGGCGCGCAAGGCACGCGACCTGACCCGCCGCAAGGGCATCATGGATGGACTGGGCCTGTCGGCGAAATTGGCCGATTGCCAGGAAAAGGACCCGGCCCTGTGCGAACTGTACGTGGTCGAGGGTGACTCCGCTGGCGGCTCGGCCAAGCAAGGGCGCGACCGCAAGTTCCAGGCCATCCTGCCGCTGCGCGGCAAGGTGCTGAACGTGGAAAAGGCCCGTTTTGAAAAAATGCTGTCGAGCGAACAGATCACCACCTTGATCGCCACGCTGGGCACCTCGATCGGCCCCGACGAATTCAACATCGACAAGCTGCGCTACCACCGCATCATCATCATGACCGATGCCGACGTCGACGGCGCCCACATCCGCACGCTGCTGCTGACGCTGTTCTACCGCCAGATGCCGCAACTGGTCGAAAACGGCCACATCTACATCGCGCAACCGCCGCTGTACAAGGTCAAGGTCGGGCGCGACGAGCGCTACCTGAAGGACGACACCGAAGAGGCGAGTTACATGATGACGGTCGCCCTGAACAGCGCGGTGCTGATCCCGCGTGAAGGTGCAGCGGCGATCGAAGGTGAAGCGCTGTCCGAACTGGTGCGCAAGTTCAACCTGTCGAACGCGATCATGACGCGCCTGACCCGCATCATCGACCGCGCCGCACTGACCGCCATCATGACCGGCACCACGCTCGACTTGACCAGCATGGCCAGCACCGAACTGTCGGCGCA
>CANFGA010000550.1 GCA_947446335.1 Oxalobacteraceae bacterium
CGACCCACGACGACAAGAAGAATTTCTGGCGCCTGCCGACGCTCTACAAGTCGATCCAGGATAAGAACGTGGAAATGAAGCTGGCCGAGAAATTCCCGATCATCCTCACTTCCGGTCGTCTGGTCGAGTACGAGGGCGGCGGCGAGGAAACCCGTTCCAATCCATGGCTGGCTGAATTGCAGCAGGATAACTTTGTCGAGATCAATCCGAAGACTGCAGCCGACCGTGGCATCCGCAACGGCGAATACTGCATCGTGGCCACGCCAACTGGCGCGCGGATCAAGGTCAAGGCCAAGATCACCTACGGCGTCGGCCCTGATACCGTGTTCATCCCCTTCCATTTTTCCGGATGGTGGCAAGGCAAGGATCTGCTCGAATATTACCCTGAAGGCGCCGCTCCAATGGTGCGCGGCGAAGCTGTCAACACCGCCACGACCTACGGCTACGATTCGGTGACGATGATGCAGGAAACCAAGACGACGATTTGCAACATTGAAAAGATGCCGGCCTGACGCCGTCGCCATCGATTGAGGAGAGATACAAATGGCAAGAATGAAATTTATTTGCGATGCAGAGCGTTGCATCGAATGCAACGGCTGCGTCACCGCCTGCAAGAACGAGCATGAAGTGCCGTGGGGCGTGAACCGGCGCCGCGTGGTCACGATCAACGATGGCGTGCAAGGGCAGGAAAAATCGATCTCGGTCGCTTGCATGCATTGCTCGGATGCGCCGTGCATGGCGGTGTGTCCGGTCGACTGCTTTTATCGCACCGATGAAGGCGTTGTGCTGCACGACAAGGACATTTGCATCGGCTGCGGCTATTGCTCATATGCCTGTCCGTTTGGCGCACCGCAGTTTCCATCGAACGGCACCTTCGGCTTGCGCGGCAAGATGGACAAGTGCACCTTTTGCGCCGGCGGTCCGGAAGAAGACGGCTCCAAGGCCGAATTCGATAAATACGGTCGCAATCGTCTGTCCGAGGGCAAGTTGCCAGCTTGCGCCGAAATGTGCTCGACCAAGGCGCTGCTCGGTGGCGATGGCGATGTCGTCGCCGACATTTTCCGCACCCGCGTCGTGCAGCGCGGCAAGGGCAGTGAAGTCTGGGGCTGGGGCACCGCCTATGGCCGTCCGACCAATTCGAATGAAAAATCAGCCACTGCAGCGGAGAAAAAATCATGAAGCGCCTGATATTGCCAGGTTTGCTGGGTGTGCTGGCCTTGGCTGGTTGCGGCGAGGTCGATCAGTCGCTGTCGAAGTCCAGCGCCAAGGCTGATGCCCATGCCTACCAGGGCGCCCACAATCCTTATGTCGTCAAGGGCTGGACGCCTGGTGACAAGGCATCCTGGGAATCACAGATGCGTACTCGTTCGCTGACGCAAAACGAGTACAACAGAATCAAATGATCGAAGAGGGGGGCAATATCATGAAAAAAACGTTGATTGGCCCGGTGCTCGGTCTGGTGTTCAGTCTGGTGTTCGGTTTGCTGGCGGCGGGCAGCGTTGGCGCGCAAGCGCCTGCGGTGCAGTCGATCGACATACTCGATCAAAACCAGGCCGAGCGCAGCGTGACCCAGCCCGGCAACATGGCGCCGGTGTTTCGCGCCATCAAGGAAGGCGGCACGCATTATTCGAGCTTGCCGGCGCTTGAATCGGGGATGCTGATCCAGCCCAAGGCCCAATTCATCGGGCAGGCCCGGCCTACCACGGCCGGCGAGGCTTGGCGTCAATATCGCAACGGACCGCTGACCAACATCGGTGGCTGGTTGCTGATGATTGCGCCGCTGGCGCTGCTCGCTTTCTATCTGGCGGTGGGGCCGATCCGCTTGAAAGGCAAGTTGACCGGGCGCCTGATCGAGCGTTTCACGTCGATCGAGCGTTTGGCGCACTGGACCATGGCAATCAGCTTCGTCACCCTGGCCATTTCGGGTGTGATCATGCTGTTCGGGAAATACGTGCTGTTACCGGTGTTCGGTCACTCGCTGTTCGGCTGGCTGGCTTATGGTTTGAAGAACGTGCACAACTTTGTCGGGCCGCTTTTCACGCTGTCGATCGTGGTGTTCTTCGTCATGTTTGTCAAAAGCAACTTGCCGGAAAAGTCGGACTTGCAATGGATCGCGCGCGCCGGCGGCGCAATAGGCAAGGGCCATGTCAGCGCCGGTCGCTTCAACGCCGGTGAGAAAATGTGGTTCTGGGGTGGCATGGTGGTGCTGGGCTTGATTGTCAGCGCGTCCGGCCTGGCGCTGGACCATTTGGTGCCTGGCATTTTGTATACCCGTGGCAACATGCAACTTGCCAGCGTGATCCACATCATCGGCGCAGTGCTGGTGGCGTCCGCATCGATGGCGCACATCTACATCGGCAGCGTTGGCATGCAGGGCGCCTACAGCGCGATGCGCACCGGCTATGTCGACGATGCCTGGGCCAAGGAGCACCACGACTTGTGGTATCAGGATGTGATCGATGGCAAGGTCGCACGGGTTCGCACTGAAAAAAGAGAAGCTGCGATCGGCGATCCTCAGAAGGCTACTTAAAGAAAGATGCATCGATGAAGAAAATATTGTTTGCACTCGCGATCAGCGTGATCGCAACTGTGGCCAGCGCCAAACTGCCGCCATTGTCCGATGAAGCCAAGGCCAAGGCGGCCGAAACAAAGGCGAAAGCGGAGCACGGCACCAAGGTAGCTGCTTATCAACTGTGTCTGTCGCAAGACAAGGTGGCGGGAAAGTTTGCCGACAAGTCGAAGGCGGCGACGCCCGGACCTTGCGTCAATCCCGGGGCCTTCGTGCCAGAGATCGCCGCTGCGCCAGCCGCAGTGGTGTCTGCAGCAGCTGCGCCAGCAGTTGCAGTGAAAAAATAGTATTTGTCAGCGCACCGCGATCGAGGTTGATCGTGGCGCGCTGGTCAGCGCAGTAGTAAATTGTCTGGCAGAGATGATGTGAAAATTGACATTGAAGTGACAAAATCCTTGCCAGCAACGCTGCATCTTGCTATAGTTCGCCTCCCCAATGAGCAACG
>CANFGA010000551.1 GCA_947446335.1 Oxalobacteraceae bacterium
AGTCGTTCGGCACCATCGTGGCGCAGGTGGCCGAAGTGTCGGTCGAGGGCAAGCAGATCCGCGTGCACCGGGTGGTCTGCGCGCTCGATTGCGGGATCGCCGTGAACCCGAACATCATCGCCCAGCAGATGGAGTCGGCAGTCATCTTCGGCTTGTCGGCGGCGTTGCATGGCGCCATCACGCTCCAGCAGGGACGTATCGAACAAGGCAATTTTGACGATTATCCTGTGCTGCGCATGGCTCAGGCGCCGCGGGTAGAGACCATCATCGTGCCCAGCACAGCGCCCCCGCAAGGCATCGGCGAACCGGGCACGCCGGTGATCGCGCCGGCGGTGGCCAATGCAGTGTTCGCATTGACTGGCCAGCGTTTGCGCAGCCTGCCTTTGCGGATCGCCTGATCTGAGCCCTCTGAGTGCGGCCAGATCAAGGCTGCAGCAGCGTGCTCAAATTGCTAATTTCTTGCCATGCGCGCCGTTCGGCGCTCGCTTCTACCAGTACCGCCAGTTCTTCTGCGCTGGGCGCCAGTTGCGCCTGCAGCAGGCGCTGCAAGATGCCTGGGTCGGGCAGGATGGGACCGAAAAACGCCACCAGAGCGTCGCGCTGGATCAGAATGGTCGGGAAGTTGTCGATGTCGAGTTCGCCGACGATGTCCGATTGATCCTCGATGTCGATCCAGAGGAAGCACTGTTCCGGATGGCGCTGCGCCAGCGCCTCGAACACGGCCCGGTAGCTTGCGCAAGTGTCGCACCAAGCGGCGCACAGGCAGGCGACAACAGCGCGCCCGCCGGCAAGTTCAGCCAGTACCTGAGCGCGATTGCCATCGTTCAAGGTCAGGCTGAGCATGGAGTCAAATTGTTTCATCATGGTCATATTTTACAACGCCCCGGGTGATTCGCGCTGATTAGGCCTCGCGCTTTTGCTGGCCCCCTTGTGGCAGGTTAAAATGACGCATGCCTACCTCATTGCCTACCTCATTGCCTGCCATCCTCGCCATTGAAACATCGTCCGAGCGCGCTTCCTGCGCCTTGTTGATCGGCCACTCTGTGCTTCAGCTTCAATCTTCCGGCGTGCGCACCCATTCCCAGTCGATCTTGCCGATGGTGCAGCAATTGCTGCAGCAAGCGGGCATCGCGCTCAAGGATTGCGACGCCATCGCCTATGGTTGCGGCCCCGGTTCATTCACCGGCGTGCGCACCGCCTGCGGCATCGCCCAGGGTCTGGCGTTTGGCGCGGCTTTGCCGGTGGTGCCGGTCATCACGCTGGCGGCGATGGCGCTCGCTTGCCGTCAGCGCAGCGGCGTTGACCAGGTGCTGGCGGTGCTGGATGCACGCATGGGCGAAGTGTATTGGGCGCAGTATGCCTTCGATGCGGATGATGGCTGCACGGTCATGGTCGAGCCCACGTTGTCGGCGCCGGCCGCTGTCCCTTTGTCAGGTGTGCGCGCTGCCTGCGGCAATGGCTTGTCGGCCTATCCGGATGCTTTCTCTGCGGCCTTCGAGGTGCAAGCTTGCAGCGTGCATCCGGACATCATGCCCGACGCCGCCGACATCGGTCAATTGGCACGCATCGCCTTTCGTGCCGGCGACGTGCTGCCGCCGGCCCAGGCGCAACCCTTGTATTTGCGTAACAAGATCGCTTTTACCAGCGCCGAACGCGATGCGATGCGCGCCGCGCAGGCCCGCTCGTGAACCCGGCCTTGCTCGATTGCGAGCCGATGACGCACGCCGATGTCGACGAGGTGCTGGAACTGGAGCAGAGCGTCTATCCGATGCCCTGGAGCCGGGGCAATTTCCTCGATGCGTTGAGCTGCGCTTATCCGTCCCGGGTGCTGCGCGCTGCCGACGGCGAACTGCTGGGATATTTCTTGCTGATGCCCATGCTTGATGAAATGCACTTGCTGAACCTGGCGCTGCGGGCTGATCAACAGGGCCGTGGCCTGGGCCGCTTCATGCTGGAGCAAGCCAAGGCGTGCGCGCGTGCGATGGAAATGACGTCGATGCTGCTGGAAGTGCGACCCTCGAATGCGCGCGCGCTGGCGCTGTACGCGCGTGACGGTTTTCTGCCGGTGGGTTTGCGCAAGGCTTATTACCCGGCTCTCGGGCAGCAGCGCGAGGATGCCATCGTGATGCGGTGCGCGCTATGAATGTGCAGTCAAGGCGTCGCTTTCTCGATGCAATGGGACTGGGCCCGGCGTGGACGCTGCGCAGCGCGCCGGCATCGATGCCTGAATCCATTGCTGAATCTGTGCCAGTTTTTATCGCTGCATCTGCTGCGGCTGTCGAGTCCGCTGTTGATTCGGCTGCGTCAGTTGCCGTCGATGCCCCGCCATCGGCGCAAGCGATCGCAGCGATGAACTGGGATCAGCTGGCCGCTGCGGCCGCCAGCTGCACGCGTTGTGATCTGTGCCACAGCCGTAGCCATGTGGTGTTCGGGCGCGGCGCCACGGACGCTACCCTCATTGCCCTGGGCAGCGCGCCCAACCGCGGCGATGACGAGGCCGGCACGCCGCTCAGCGGCGCACCCGGCCAGTTGCTCGAGAACATGCTGCGCGCCATCGATCTGGTGCCGCAGCAAGTCTATGTCACCAACCTGGTCAAATGCCACGCGCCCGCAGGCGCTGCGACAGCCGATCAGTTGACCGCTTGCCGGCCTTATCTGGAGCGCGAACTGGTGTTGTTGACGCAAGCGCGCACGCTGCTCGCGCTTGGCCAGCAGGCGGCGCGCAGCGTGCTGCCTTCCGGCCCGCTGCAGGACGCCCTGGGCGTGCGCGCCATCGTGGCCACGCTGCATCCGGACGATATCTTGCGCAGCGTACAAGCAGCAGCAATGGCGGCAGCCAAGGCCAGGATCTGGCGCGACCTGTGCATGGCCCAAGGCGCCCATGCCGCTCTGGCCTGAAGAGGGCGATTGCAGCGACAGCTTCCAGGCGCGTTTCGAATCGCGCTGGGGCTATCTGACGCAGCCCGATGTGCGCGCTTTGGCCTGGTTGCTCGATGCGCCTGACTTGCTCGAT
>CANFGA010000552.1 GCA_947446335.1 Oxalobacteraceae bacterium
CGTCCTGCTTGCGGCGCGCCAGTTCAGCCACCGTCGGCAATTGTTCCAGTTCGCGCGACAAGACCCCCTCTTCTTCGAGGCTGGCGATCAGATCGGCATAACCGTCGGCTACCTGGGGCTGACCCTGGGCTTGCAATTCGCGCACCAGCAGATGGGTTTGCAAAGCATTGTCGCGCAAGACCAGGCGCTCGATGTCGCCGGTCATCTGGTTCAATATCTGGTTGCGCTCCAGCGCAGTCAGCTGGCCGGCATTGACTTCGACATCGAGCCAGATCTTGACGTTCACTTCATGGTCGGAGCAATCGACGCCGGCCGAGTTGTCGATCGCATCGGTGAAGATGCGCCCGCCAGCGAGCGCGAATTCGATGCGTCCAGCCTGGGTCGCGCCCAGGTTGCCGCCTTCGACCACGACCTTGGCGCGCAGCGCATTGCCGTCGACCCGCACATGGTCGTTGGCGCGGTCGCGAACCTGTTCGTGGCTTTCCGTCGAAGCCTTGATGTAGGTGCCGATGCCGCCGTTGTAGAACAGGTCGACCGGCGCTTGCAAGATGGCGCGCATCAATGCTTCCGGCGCAAGATGGGTGGCTTCGATCGCGAGCGCGGCGCGGATTTGCGGCGACAGCGCAATCGAACGCGCCGAGCGGGAAAACACGCCGCCGCCCTCGGAGATCAATTCCTTGTCGTAGTCGTCCCACGACGAGCGCGGCAGCGCGAACAAGCGGGCCCGTTCAAAGTACGAGATGGCGACATCCGGATTCGGGTCGAGGAAGATGTGGCGATGGTCGAATGCGGCCAGCAATTGCAGCTGGCGCGACAACAGCACGCCGTTGCCGAACACGTCGCCCGACATGTCGCCCACGCCGACCAAGGTCAATGGCGTGTGGTTGATGTCGTGTTCCATCTCATGGAAATGGCGCTTGACCGCTTCCCACGCACCCTTGGCGGTGATGCCCAGCTTCTTGTGATCGTAGCCGTTCGAGCCGCCCGAGGCAAAGGCATCGCCCAGCCAGAAGCCGCGCTGGACGGCGATGCCGTTGGCGATGTCGGAAAAGCTGGCCGTGCCCTTGTCGGCCGCCACCACCAGATACGGGTCGGGTTCGTCATAGCAGACGGTGTCGAACGGCGCCACGATCTGGCCCAGTTCCCGGTTGTCGGTCAATTCCAGCAAGCTGGCCACGAACAAACGGTAGACCGCCTCGCCTTCGGCCGCGATGACTTCGCGCGGCGCATCGAGCGGCATCCGCTTGCAGACGAAACCGCCCTTGGCGCCAGCCGGCACGATGACGGCGTTCTTGACCATCTGCGCCTTGACCAGGCCCAGCACTTCGGTGCGGTAATCCTCCATCCGGTCCGACCAGCGCAAGCCGCCGCGCGCGACCGGGCCACCGCGCAAATGCAAGCCTTCGAAGCGGCGCGCGAACACGAAAATTTCGCGGTATGGCCGCGGCTCCGGCACCAGCGCCAGATGGCTGGTGTCGAACTTGAAGATGATCTTGTCGCCCTGTTGCTCGTTTTGAAAGTAATTGGTGCGCAGCGTGGCACGCATCAGATCGACCAGCGCGCCCAGGATCGCTTCGGTGTCGGCGTGGTTCACTGCCGCCAACTGGTCCTTGATCGCGGCCAGGGCCTCGAGCGCGCTTTCGTGCTGCTGATCGTTCAACGCAGGATCGAAGCGCAGCAAGAAGGCGTCGACCAGAACCTTGACCAGGCCAGCCTGCTTGCGCAAGCAATCGGCGATGTAGCGCACCGAAAAGCGGCTACCGGTCTGGCGCCAGTAACTCATGTAGGCGCGCACCAGTTGCACTTCCCTGGCGCTCAAGCCGCCTTCGATGACCAGTCCGTTCAAGCGGCCATCCTCGACTTCATCGTTGAACAAGGCGGTAAACAACGCTTGCGCGACCAGCACCACGCTGGGCTGCGCCAGCTTCGCGGCGCTGGCGGCATCGACCGTCAGGCTGGTGATGCAATGCTGCTTGCCATCGTCCGATGCCAGCGACCAGGTTTGCTCGCGATCGATCGCGATGCCGGCATTGTGCAGCGCGGGCAGCAGCGTCGACAGCGATGGCACCCGGTCGCCCGAATACAGACGGATCATCGTCGTCGCGCCGTTTTCGATGCGCGCCGTCACGCGCGCCGGGTCGGCGTTGCGCAAGATCGCACCCAGGTCGCGCAGCGCCACCGCAGGCGCGGTCGAAGCCATGTAATCGGGCGGCAAGCTGCTGCCCAGTTTGCGCAAGCTCTTGCGCAAACCGGGCTCGAACACCGCATCGATCAGACTCGCCAGGGTGCTGTGCCAGCCGTCGAGCACCGCCAGCAACGGTTGCTCGATGTCGGTTTCCAGATCGAGCGGATTGCGCGCCGCATGCGCGATCAGGTACAGCCTGGCCAGCGGGCCGTCGGCCACCAGCGTTTGCCAGCTGACATGGGTCGCGCCGGAGCTCGCATGCAGCGCCTGCGCCAGCGCTTGCGCCAGAGCGTCGCTGTAACGCTCGCGCGGCAGATAGACCAGCACGTTCAGGTGGCGCGCATAGACGTCGCGCCGCGCAAACACCTTGGTGCGCGGCTGCTTGTAGAGCGAGACGACCGCGCTGCACACTTGCGCCAGCCATTGCGGCTCGGCTTCCAGCGTTTCGGTGCGCGGCAGCGATTCGAGGATTTCGCCGAATTTCTCGGCACGAAAGCCTTCGCGCCGCACGCCGGCCAGGCTCAACACCCGGGCCACGCGCCCGCGCGCGAACGGCAGGCGCGCCAGCGGCAGCGCCGTCGCCGCGCGCGTGAACAGGCCCACGAAGCAGTGTTCGCCCAGGATCACGCCCTGCGCATCGATATTGCGCACGCCGATGAAATCGAGTTGCTGAGCCCGGTGCAGCGTGCCCTCGACGTCGGCCTTGACGATCGACAGCGTGTCGGGGCGCGCCGACAGGGTCGCGAAATCGCCAGGGATCTGTTCCAGGCAGGCGCCATACAGCGGATGGCTGGTATCCTTGAGCACGCCCAGGCGGC
>CANFGA010000553.1 GCA_947446335.1 Oxalobacteraceae bacterium
ATCACGGTCTTGCCCAGCTCGGCCCAGATCCGCAGCAACTCGTCTTGCAGCGTGCGCCGGGTCAGCGCATCGAGCGCGCCGAACGGCTCATCCATCAACAGGATGGGCGAATCAAGCGCCAGCACCCGCGCAATCGCGACCCGCTGGCGCATGCCGCCCGACAAATCCTTCGGAAAGCGGCTGCGAAAGTCGCTCAAGCCCAGCTTGTGCAGCAGCGCATCGACGCGCTGCGCGATCTCGCCCTTGGCCATACCCTTGATTTCGAGCCCGAATGCGATGTTTTTTTCGACAGTCATCCACGGAAACAGCGCGTACTCCTGGAATACCATGCCGCGATCGGGCCCCGGCCCGGCGACCAGCTTGCGATCGGCGGTGATGCTGCCCGAGGTGGGAGGCGAAAAGCCGGCGATCGCATTGAGCAGGGTCGACTTGCCGCAGCCGGAAGGCCCGAGCAGGCAGACGAACTGGCCGTTGGGGATCTCCAGGTTGATATCTTGCAGCGCGATCACATCGTGCTCGCCGCTGGAAAATATCTTGTTGACGCCGTTGACGACGATGTGGCTTGCATTGTTGTTCATGTCAGTGCTCCAGACCGCGGTGCCACCGCAGCAAATGATTGTTGAGCTTGGTGACGGCCAGATCGATCACCAGCCCCAGCATGCCGATCGAGATCATGCCGGCGATGATCTTGTCGGACCAGAAATATTCGCGCGCTTCCAGGATCCGGAAACCCAGTCCATTGTTGACGGCGATCATCTCGGCGACGATGACGACGATGAAAGCGGTGCCGATCCCGATGCGCACGCCCGACAGGATGTAAGGCACGGCCGCTGGCAAGATCACGCGCAAGAACATCGTGCTTTGGCTTGCGCCCAGGTTGCGCGCCGCGCGCAGATAGATGCCGTCGACCTGACGCACGCCGGCGATGGTGTTGATCAGAACAGGAAAGAAGGCGCCGATCGCGATCAGGAACAGCGCCGGCGCATTGCCCAGGCCAAACCAAAGGATGGCCAGCGGAATGTAGGCGATCGGCGGTATCGGACGCAGCACCTGGAACAGCGGATTGAACCAGGCGTAGATGCGCGGACTGGCGCCCATCAGCAAGCCGATCGGCAACGCCAGCAGAGCGCCGATCAAGAAGCCGACGATCACGCGGTACATGCTGCTCATCGCATCGATCAGCAATTCACCGGAAAACAGCCACCCCAACCAGCTGCCGGTCGCCTCTGCATACGGCACTTGCGGCAACAGGTAAGCGATCCAGCGCTGCGCCACCGCCAGCGGCGATGGCAACACATGCGGATTGACCCACTCCATCGCCGCCGACAGTTGCCACAGCGCGATCAAGAGCACCGGCACGATCAAGCCGGTGGTCGCCTTGAAAAAGTTCTTGTTTGCCATCATCGGCCCCTTATTTGACGTTCAGGGTTTTTTTGGCTTGCACCAGCAAATCGGTCTTGACCCAGTCGGCGGCCACCGGCGGCGCCGTCATCTTGCCGATGCCGTGCTTGAGCATGACATCGGTCGTGGTCTGGATATGGGCAGCGGTGATGTCGAATGAATACGGCGAATTGCTGATCGCATCGTCGAAATCATCCTTGCTGATCTGTCCCTTGAACAGGGTCTGGGTGACGAATTTCTCGGCGATGGCCTTGTTGTCGATGAAGGTCTTGGTGGCCTGGACAAAGCACAGCATGAATTTCTCGGCCGTGGCGCGATGTTCCTTGTAGAATTTCTCGGTCATCACGAGCGTGCGCACCGGTTCGCCGATCGGCGTGTCGTAGGGTTTCATCACTTCCACGCCGAAGCCCTTGTTGATCGCTTGCGACGCTTGCGGTTCGGTTTGCATGATGGCATCGACATTCTTGCCCAGCAACGCCTGGTTCAAGTCCGGGTACGACAGGTAAATGATTTGCACGTCCTTGCCCGGCGCATCGGCCGAGGTCAAGCCGTTTTGCCCCAGTTCGGCCGCCAGCAGTACTTCCTGTATGCTGCCGCGCGTGACGCCGACGCGCTTGCCCTTCAAGTCCTTGACCGACTTGATGGCGCTATCGGCGCGCGCAACCAGGCGCGCTCCGCCCTTGGCGAAACCGGCGACGATGTAGATCGGCACGCCCTTGGCGCGTCCGGAAATGGCCGCTTCCGATGCGGTGGCGCCGATGTCGATCTCGCCGGCGATCATCGCCTGCATGATGTCTAGGCCCTTGGCGAAGGTGCGCTCATCGACCTTGATCCCGCATTTGGGCGCGATTTCCTTGATATAGGAAACGGCGGCGAAATGGGCCAGCTTCAGGTTGCCAAGGCGGATCACGTCTTCGGCCTGGGCCTGGGTCGACATGGCGGCCAGCGCCATGCACGCGATATGGATGGATTTCTTGAACATGCTGTCTCCTCTTTTATAAGTGATATTCACAAAAGAGATAGCAGTTTCCGTGCCAGATCATTTCCGACCAACAAGAAAAATCAAGCCATTGATTACATTGATTTTTTAATCTTTAACGCGATCCGCTGTGCGGAAACCCGGAATCCGGACGACCATCGATTCCGGATTTCCACACAGAAATCAGAGCGCCGTGGCGTTGGCACGCTCCAGCATCGCATGCAGCAGCACGTTGCAGCCGGCCGTCAGATGGTCTGGCTGGGCATCCTCGATTTCATTGTGGCTGATGCCATCCTTGCACGGCACAAAAATCATCCCGGCCGGCGCCACGCGGGCGGCATAGACCGCATCGTGGCCGGCGCCGGATACCACATCCATCGTTTTGTAGCCGAGCCTGGTGCTCGCGCCGCGCACCGCAGAGACGCAGTCCGGATCGAACGGACACGGCGCAAAATGCGAGACCCGTTCGATGCTGATCGCCAGCCCCGAGTTGACGCGGGTCTGTTCGATGAAGGCCAGCATCTCTTCGTGCATGGTATCGAGCAAGGCATCGCTGACGTTGCGCAGATCGATGGAAAACCGTACTTCACCCGGGATCACGTTGCGACTGTTCGGAAACAC
>CANFGA010000554.1 GCA_947446335.1 Oxalobacteraceae bacterium
AAATTTGTGCGGCTGCTCAGGATTTGCCGCGTGGTCATCAAATACGGCCTCGATGAAATCGCCATTTCGGGCTTGAAGGTGCCGCGCATCGCCAAGCTGATCGATACCGTGATCTTCTGGCGCGATATTTCGGCGCCGCGCGGCGAACGGTTGCGGATGGCGCTGGAAGAACTGGGGCCGATCTTCGTCAAGTTCGGCCAGGTTCTGTCGACTCGGCGCGACCTGATGCCGGCCGATCTGGCCGATGAGCTGGCGCATCTGCAAGACCGGGTGCCGCCGTTCGACTCCGATCTCGCGATTGCGCAAATCGTCAAATCGCTGGGCGCTCATCCGGATCAGTTGTTCGCCGATTTCGAGCGCAAACCTGTCGCCTCGGCGTCGATCGCGCAAGTGCATTTCGCCACGCTCAAGGACGGTCGGCAGGTGGCAGTCAAGGTGTTGCGCCCAGGGATGAAGAAGCTGATCGACGAAGACGTGGCGCTGATGCATATCGCGGCAAGCCTGATCGGGCGCGTCTGGGCCGACAGCAAGCGCCTCAAACCGAAGGAAGTGGTCGGCGAATTCGACAAATACCTGCACGATGAACTCGATCTGATGCGCGAAGCGGCCAACGCGAGCCAGTTGCGGCGCAATTTTGCCGATTCCAATTTGCTGATGGTGCCCGAAATGCACTGGGATTTCTGTTCCAGCAGCGTGATCGTGATGGAGCGCATGTTCGGCATCCCGGTCTCGCAGATCGAGCGCCTGGAGCAAGCCGGCGTCGATTTGAAGAAACTGTCCCGGGATGGCGTCGAAATCTTTTTCACCCAGGTGTTTCGCGACGGCTTTTTTCACGCGGACATGCATCCTGGCAACATCATGGTTTCGATCGCGCCCGAAACGCTGGGTCGCTATATCGCGCTCGATTTCGGCATCGTCGGCACCCTGAACGATTTCGACAAGGATTATCTGTCGCAAAACTTCCTCGCATTTTTTCAGCGCGATTACAAGCGGGTCGCGGAAGCGCATATCGAATCGGGCTGGGCACCGAGGGAAACGCGGGTCGATGAACTCGAATCGGCGGTGCGCGCCTGTTGCGAGCCGATCTTCGACCGGCCGCTGAAAGACATTTCCTTCGGCCAGATCCTGCTGCGCCTGTTCCAGACGTCGCGCCGCTTCAATGTCGAAGTCCAGCCGCAACTGGTGCTGTTGCAAAAGACGCTGCTCAACATCGAAGGATTGGGGCGCGAGCTCGATCCCGAGCTGGACTTGTGGAAAACTGCGAAGCCTTATCTGGAGCGCTGGATGGGCGACCAGGTCGGCGTGCGCGGCATGCTGGACCGGCTCAAGGCTGAAGCGCCGCGCTATGCCCATATCCTGCCGCAATTGCCGCGCCTGATGCACCGTGCGCTGACACTGGCGTCGGAGCCGAACCAGAGCGATCAGCGCCTGTTGCAGGCATTGATCGTCGAGCAGCGGCGCACCAACCGCTTGCTCGGTTTCGTGGTGTATGCAGTGGGCGCCTTCGTGCTCGGTTCGGTGGCGCTGGAAATGCTGTGGCGCTGGAATCACCTGTGATGAGGTGCTTGCCATGACCAAGGTAGCCGCTTTCGAAGAGCGCGATCCATCGCTGCCGGCATTCTGGGATGAGCGCTTCACGCGTCAATTCACCCCCTGGGACCGCGGCGGCGTGCCTCAGGCGTTGCGTGAATTTGTCACCGCTTGTAAGCAGCCATTGACCTGTCTGATTCCCGGCTGCGGCGCGGCGCATGAATTGACCTTTCTGTCCGAGGCTGGCTGGAACGCGGTCGCGATCGATTTTTCTCCCGCCGCCGTGGCGCTGGCCCGTTCTCTGGCCGGGCCGTGGAGCGAACGCATCGTGGAGGCTGACTTTTTCAGTTACGCTGGCCCGCAGCCGCTGGAGATGATCTACGAGCGCGCATTCCTGTGCGCCTTGCCGCGCAGCATGTGGGCTCAGGTAGGTGCGCGCTGGGCGCAGTTGCTGGCGCCGGGTGCTTTGCTGGTTGGCTATTTCCACTTCGATGACAACCCCAAGGGCCCGCCGTTCGGGATCGCGCGCGCCGAACTCGATGCGCTGCTGTTGCCGCATTTCGAGTGCCTGGTCGACGAGCAGGTAGTTGATTCGATCGCGGTCTTTGCCGGCAAGGAGCGCTGGATGATGTGGCGCCGTCGTTTGCCGGCTGAAAAAACGATATAATCCTTGGTTTTGATGCTTTTTGCGGAGTAATGATGCCGATTTATGCTTACCGCTGTGACGAATGTGGTTACGCCAAGGATGTCCTGCAAAAGATGTCCGATCCCCAACTGACGGTTTGCCTCTCTTGCGGCAAGCCCACGTTCAAGAAACAATTGACCGCCGCCGGTTTCCAGCTCAAGGGAACCGGATGGTATGCGACCGATTTCCGCGGTGGCGCCGCACCTGCAGCGACCCCGCCGACCGGGCCTGCGGCACCTGCAGCGCCTGCAGCAGCCGCGCCGGCGGCAGCACCTGCCGCCGCGCCACCGCCGAAAACGACCTGACCGGCGCGCGCGCCCGACACCCACAGACGAGAAATCGATGCGTAAATACTTCATTACCGGTTTGCTGATCCTGGTTCCTCTGGCCATCACGGCCTGGGTCTTGAACCTGGTGATCAGCACGATGGATCAGTCGCTGTTGTTCTTGCCTGAGCGCTGGCAACCAAGGGCGCTGTTCGGGTTTCCGATTCCCGGCATGGGCACGATCCTGACCGTGCTGATCGTGTTCCTGACCGGTTTGTTGACCAGCAACCTGGTCGGCAATTACGTGGTGCGGCTGTGGGAACGGGTGCTGCGCCGCATCCCGGTCGTCAATTCGGTCTATTCGAGCGTCAAGCAAGTGTCCGACACGCTGTTTTCATCGTCCGGCAATGCCTTTCGCAAGGCCGTGCTGGTGCCTTATCCGCATCAAGGTTCGTGGACCATCGCGTTCCTGACCGGGGTGCCGGGCGGCGACGTCAAGAATCACTTGATCGGCGATTA